>CAZKQI010000009.1:0-26791 GCA_964554855.1 uncultured archaeon
ATATTGGATAAATCATTAAATAAATACGTTATTTTGACATTGACCTCTTCTCCCTTCTCAACCCCATCAATCTTAAATTTAATAAGTTCGAATGGAAATTCAGCTGGTTTTTTAGGTAGATTTTCAGAATCTACGAAAGCTAAATAGCTCAAATCCCCTCTATCAACTTCAACCTTTATATCGTATAACTTTGTGCCGTTTAAATCGTAAACATGAAGAAATCCATTTTTACCATTGAGTTCTCGCTTCACATTAAATCTTGGTATGTAAAATTTGAATGTATCAATTATTACTCCATTGGCTTTGCCATCTTCATCTACACCATCCCGTAACTTTAAGGTAATATGCCTTCTATCTTTCGATATTGTGTAGTTGATAGCTATTATCTCACCTTTGAACTCTTCCCAGTAGTAAATGTGCATTCCATCAGGAATTTCAAATGGCAGTTCTATCGTTACATTAACCTTTTCTCCTCTCTTCAAACCTGAAATTTTTAGAGTTACGTTTTCATCATCAAACTTGAGTTCATCAAATTTACCCTTATCTATCGAAACGTTGAATTTCATTCCTCTAAACTCAACAATCTTATAGTTAGAAATATTAGAGCTTTTATTAATTTTGAGCTCAACTTCAGCATTACCACATATTAAAATTACAAGGTTTGTATTTCCTTTTGGCGTTAAGTTGAATGTGCCATTTACAACCCTAACCTTACCAGTCAATTTCATGGGTAACAAAACATATTCAACAAACTCTGGCTTAACGAAGTGCCATTCAACTATACCAACAATTGCAGTCCCATTAAATGATGCGTTGATCGAATAATAATCTACAACAAATTGCTTAACAATTCCATCTACAAATACAGTGTAATTTCCCAACACTACATTCCTTCTAAGTCCAAACTCTGCAAAATAGCTACCATCCTTTGAAGTGAAGTTTAAAGGATGAATGTTTCCAACTGGATCCTGAATGAAGGCTTTCGAAGGCTTGAAGTTCGTTAAAACTTTCACAGTTTCGTTTGGGAAGTATAAATCCTTTACACTTACAATCCTTCCCTCAACTTCAAATTCCTTTGAAACTGAATAGTTTTTGCATAAAAATGTGATTACATGCTTTCCGACAGATAGATTGAAGGATAAATTGAATTTACCATAAATACTACCGCTGAAGCTGTCAATTTTGTACTGGCATGGAATTAGAGAAGTTCCATTGATCCAAACAATATTCGAAACGTTTACATCGAATGAAATGGGTTTAACTTCAAATTCGTAAATTTTAACTGATGTCAAATTGTGGTAATTCGCTTCAATCCTCAAAATGTTGTGTCCAACGCTTGCATTGAATTTGAAATCAAATTTCCCTTGTGAAAATTTCGTTTCGTTGTTAAAAATGGCTGTTACGTTAGCATCAACCTCTTTACCGTTAAATGTTACATTGCCAAAAACCCTCACAGTTATACCTTCAATGCTCAAGTGGTAGTTTAAGCTGAGGTTCAACATTTTTGTAAAAGTGGCGTTCTTTCCGAGGTATTCTGCAAATATTCTTAGCAATCCGTTTTCTGGCTTGTATTTTAATATCCAAGTTCCGTTTTCCCAAGATACATTCAAGCATTTACCGTTCAAATCGGCAAAGACCTTAGCTTTAATTGGAACTCCGTTGAAGATTGTTTTAAACTTGAGAAAACCAATGCTCTCTTTTAAAATCCTTATTTCGAGTTTCCCAATTAAAGTAATATTTAACTCGGCATTTCCGCATCTCAGCCTTATGTATGTTGCGTTATTGGGTATTGGAATTTCGAATTCTCCTTTCTTCACTTCAACTTTTCCTTCATGCCTTGATGGTTCGATAACGTAATAAACGAACTTTGGCTTAACGAAGTGCCAAGAAACTTTGCCAGAAATGATCGATCCTTTTAAGCTTGCGTTTATCTTATAACTTTCAACGAACAGAGTTAAGTTGAGATCATCTGCATAAACAATGTATCTACCGATTTTATTAGCGGAAAATGTTGCTGTGTAGTACTTTCCGTTCTTCGTAAACGTCAGATTGATTGTAGCATTTGATGGTGTTAGAACATAACTTTTCGATGGTTTAAAGGTTGAATTTATCACAACTGTTTCGTTCAAAAAGTAAAATTTTTTGGCAAAGATCTTTCTCTCCACTTTTGCAATTTTCAGCGTTTGTTCTGCATTTCCACATTTTATCAAAACGACGTGATTTCCAGCTGGAATGGGTATAGCAAAGGTGCCATTCGTAACGCTTACCTTACCTTCAATACCATCGATGGAGTATTCTACAATCTTCGGTGGAACGAAGTAGTAATTAACTCTACCTACAACTACAGTCCCGTTAAATTCTGCTTTGATCGAGTAGCAATCTACAGTAAAGTTTTTAACGATTTTATCTACAACCACAGTGTAATTTCCCAAAACGATATTTTTCTTAAATCTAAATTTTGAGATGTAAAACTTATCGGATTTAACGAGTTTTAACTTAACGATCTTGCCAGTGGGGTCTTGTATTAAAGCTTGAGATGGCTTGAAATTTGTATAAATTGTTAAGGTCTGGTTAGGGAAAAGTAAACTCGAACTGAGATTTACAATTTTAGAAGATTCATTCGTAACATTAGTTAAATCATCTGGAGTGCTAGCTACGACAGTCATGATCAGAGCAATGATAACTGCAAATGCTTGAATTCTCATAAGCATGCACTTAAAAAGACTATTGTTGAACATTCTGACGTTTCAGCTTTATAACGACAGCAATTATTATAATAGCAAGTATTAGAATCCCCCAGAACGCTATGTATCCTCTGATCGGTAGCATTGGAAGAGGCAACATTGAAAATTCAACAGTAAAGAAAGCTATGTGATCTGCGGGAATTCTTGCAATCCATCGATCGCTGTTTATCTTTGGATTTGCATAGCATAGATGCCAACTTGAAATCGGTTTCAGTTCGAGATTTGCAATATCTACATCTGCACCAACTGGGATTGTAATACTCTTGAACAAAATTCCTCTATCTATCAATTCTGGTGCATCGAATTCTATTGTGAATGTGTAGCTCCCTTTGGGTTCTATAGGTGTCCAAATCTCATATTGAATAACTGTATAATCTTTCTCGTAAATAACTTTGACTGGAATGGATGTCTTGCCTGAGTAAGCTTTAACATTTGAGACGTTTACAGCTTTAGCTATGTTCGTATTTGGAATGGGGAAAATTAATAGCTTCTTGGGTTCCTGCTTCTGAAGTCTCAATTCTCCAATACCGGGAACAACGGGATTGTCCACAAGATTTTTTATCGTTATCTCGCATTTTACATGCCCACTGTCAGCATTTACAGTCATTCTATAATTTGAAATCTCCACAACCTTTATTATCACTGCATTGGACTTTGCAACTGCTGAAATTAATATAAACAGTGCAATCAAAGCAATCACTGGTCTCAATCGTATCACCTTTGAAAAATTAAGGTAAAAAGTTAAAAAATTTACCTTCTCCTAACGACAGCCATTGCGACAATTCCTATTATTCCAGTTGCAAGTACCATCAATGATTCGTAACTTGTAGACTTTGCACCGCTCACTATCGTTATCTTGTGAGCGGTTTGAGGATCCATTGAGAACATTGGATCCACACCTACAACGAATGCATCTATCGGATGGAATACGCCACTTCCACTCATCTGGTAGTATATCACAACACTCTGATTGTTTGCAATCTCACTCCAATCAGTGTAGCTACCATCTTTATCTGCATTAGGTTCAAGTGGGTTGAGCTCCCATGCTAAAGCGTACCAGTAGCCAGTTGTAACATCATCTAATGTTTTCATGTCACCCACTGATTTATTTTGAATGAACATTTCAGTCTTATTCACCCATTCATTATCGTTAAGCGTTCTCCAATCAGAATCGCTCCAGTTTATTGTGTAGTTGTTCGGTATCAAATCGTAAACCCAAACGTTTGGTGATTTCATTCCACCTATGTTCTCTATAACGATGTAAACATCCCATGCATCAGCTGTATCATTCCAGAGCAGATGCTTTGTAACCTTGATTAGGTATCCCTTTATAACGTATATCTTCTCCAAAACTATGTAGCTCTTGTTAGTTGTGTTTTCGTAGCTCCACCATCCATAAGTTTGATTGTGAATTATTGTGAAAGTAACATTGGCCCATATTACTGGAACGTTGGAGTAGTTGAACGTCAGATCGATGGTTTGCTGACTTTCACTTGGACTGAGAATCCAGTAGGGATTGACAGTTATTATAACCTGCTGACCGTTATTTTCATCCGTTATTATCGTATTTAACTGGTTCACGTCGTTGGGAGTAGCCCATAACGTGTAAGCGGTAATGTTGTAAGTTAGATCGGCTGTAGGATTCTTTATCGTTGCGTTACCAATCCATAAAGCGTATTGACCCGTAGAATTCTGGTAAGGTCCGCTCTTATTTACGCTCATATTAAGATCGCTAACTGCAAATGCGTCAACTATGTGCGAACCGCTGACCGTATTGCTTGTAGCACCCATTACATAGAACTTTAAAGTTGCGAATCCGTAGTTCGTTAGTTTATACAGTTCGCTAACTCCTTTAATCTGACCAGTTACGTTGAAAGTTACGTTTAACCATCTGTTACTGTTGTTGAATACATCAACTACATAGAAAGCATCATAATTTCCGCTATCGTTAGTGTTGTAGACGGAATCGAACATATTAACTGTTGGATTTCCACCTGATTCGTTTTGAGCGACTACATCACTGAGGTATAAGAGTTGCCACTTGTTATCACCGTAGTATTTTGGATCATTACTAAGATACTTCGTCAAGTTTATTTCAGCTTGGCTAAAGTCCAAAGCTGTTTTAGCGAACCACGTATAATTTACGCTTATGTTCATTGTTACGTGCCAAGTATTTACAGCATCGACTGGAATCTTGCTCACGTTATACTTTTCACTTACATCAAAGGGGGCACCATCATTTATTCCCATTGAAGCGTCATCAACATCGTAGAATATGCTAACAACATCGTTAGGTTTGAGGATCGTTATGTGGATGAAGTAGTTCGCTTGAGATGAGTTTGGCATTGAATTCAGAACATTCTGCGGGACATTACTGCTTCCAGAATACACTGTAACGGTAGAATAGCTTGGATTAGATATAACAGTAGGATTTCCCGTTAAATTCTTTAAATTCAAAGCTATCCAAATGTCGTATAGATTTTCGTTGGCGTTGTTCGTTACGTTGATTACTCCAGTTACGTTCGTTATGTATTGAACAACGGAGTTTCCATTTTGATCTATGTCGGTCGTGTTAATCTTTGTTTCTATCATTTCAACCATCTTTACATCCAGTGGTGCACCTTCCACTAACCCTAAAACGAGCATTGCAACTATTAGCACTACTCCCAACCTAACAACTTTCATATACTGCAAAGTCATTCAATACAAATATATCTTTTATGATACATTTTTATGACAAAATATAATTACTATAATCCTAATGATGAATCTACTAACTATCTGTTCAATCTTCTAAAGTACGACTTAACAAAATACTTCTTCAAATTGAGAGGATTTTCAACGTATACAAGATTTGATTTCTTGACAGATTTTGCAATCCTATCACAAAGAGCCAAAAATCTCTTATCTGGATTCAGCATTATTATAGTAAGATTTGCATCCACCCTTCTAAGTCTCTCAGCTTCTCTGAGAGCACACATTGTGGGTGTTAGATAGGGATCATAACTGGAAGTGGGTTCTCCATCTGTTATCAGAAATATAACTCCACTACCCCTTCTCCTCCTTATAATCTCTCTTGCCTTCTTCAAAGCTAATCCTATGTCTGTTCTACCCCTAGTCCTAAGATTCAATATCTCTCCTTCCCCAATTTTTTTAACATCATGATTGAAAGCTATAACATGTAACTCATCCATATCTGCCCTTTTAATTATCTTTCTCAGTGCTAAGGCAGATTCTATTGCACCCACAATCTTCCTACCCCTCATTGAATCACTTATGTCAATCAACATCACGTAAACACATTTCTCCATATGCTTGCTCTCTCTTACAACCAAATCCCTTTCATCAAATCTTAATGAGGGATCTCTCAATGCACATTTTGTTAAGGTTTCTTGAAAATCTATAGAATCGAAGCTGTGCTTGTATTCATCATAATCCACAATCTCTTCCTTAAGAAAACTTGAAATTCCAGTTTTTTCAACTTCATGCTCTCCAAAATCCTCATTTTCGAGATTTTGCAGAGAAAGCTGGAATATTTTTTTGCTTAAAGTTCTTTCAGCCTCTCTCGTATACCTGTATCCAAAATAGGTATCCTCTATATATCCCTCCTTCTTCAAATCCTCAATAATTTCTTCATAGAAATAATTTATCAGTTCACTCGCACTCAAATCTTCTCTCTTCAAATCACCTTCCTTCAACATTCTCTTTATATCTTTCCATGCCTTCTTCTTTGCTTCAATATAATCCTCAATTTTCTCACTCCAAAATCTGCTTATATACTTGTATCCCCTTATCATATCGTTGAACATAAATGAGAAGTTTTCGAAAAACTGCTTAAGTTCCTCACTTTTCAAATGCCTCTTTATGAATTCATAAGGATTAACATTTCCTCTTTCCCTATGATAGGGATTGAATAAAGAGTAGAGTAAATCTTTAGCTAGGTTATCATCAAGCTCCTTCAAATCTTCCTTACAACATTTACATTCAGGTTTCGTATCCGGAATAGACATACTTACCAAATCCCACCTTTTCTATCAATCCCGTACATCTCTTTATAGATTCAAGAAGAATTTCAAAGGCAGATCTCATTTCTGCCCTGTCTCTGGCTATTAGTAGAAGGGATCTGTATATATGCTCAAATTCCTCAAATCCGTCAACTCTCTCAACTTCTATTGGTTCAAAGCAAAATTCAGCTAAATCGTTCATCAGACCTTTGAATTCATCTCTTGGAATCTTGTTGTATATTTCACTACATGTTTTGTTTATTGCCTCCTCAGTCAACCTTCTAATCACTTCATCCTTTGAAATCTCATCCTCATATTCAACCTCCATTCTACTCCTCAAAGCCAATTTGACTATTTCATAATTCTTTCCGTAATCTATCAACATTGCACATTCATGACCCTTACGAGTGGCAGAAGCTCTCAAATGATCGAAAAGTTTTATAGTTGCTCTGCAAGAAGGTTCAAGCTCAATAATATTGGATATTTTGCATTCCTTACATCTTGCAAGTCTTACAATTCTTGCAAGTGTTCTGAGGTGCCATTCTGGTAAGATTGCTCCCTCTTTCAAGCTCATATTTCTTAAACCAATCTCTATCTCCTCTTCAAGGGTTTCTGGAGGCCCTATAGGTATCTCCTCCATTCTATCCAAAAGTGGCTCCTTAATATCCGCAACACCTTTATAGTTTGCTGGATTTGTTGATGCTATGACAATAGTATCTATTTTCATGGGAATTATGTCTCCTTCTGGAGTGGTAATCTGCTTTTCCTCTAAAAGCTCATGCAAAAGTGTTTGCAAAGCTGAAGGAATTGCTCCTAGCTCATCGAAATAGGCTATTCCTCTATGAGCCTTAAGAACCTTTCCAGGTGTAAAAACCTCTGGATGGTCTAGATCATAGCCTTCTCTAATTTTCTGTATACTTATACCACCTATTAACTGCCTTGTGGTCATCATTGGGTCTCCAGCAATCCTTATCCACTTTCTCGGTATCCAAGTCAATTCAACAACATCTTCTTCAAGAAGTTTTTTCTTACATGAAAAACAGCTTGGATGAGTTGGATCACAACCAATCTTGCATCCCTTAACAGCTAAAAGTTTTTCAGGCAAAAGTTTAACTATTGCTTTACTGAATGTTGTTTTACCGTAACCCTTTCTACCCCTAAAAAGTATGTTACTCCCACTCATTAAAGCATTCTTTACCATTTCCTTCTCCACTTCCTTCCCAACTATTTCTGGAAATGGATCTAAACCACACTTCTCGTAATTGAGTATTGATTCTCTAACATAGTCCGCTATGCTCTTTGAATGATAGTTTATAAGCTCATCACACCATATATCAACCTCTTCATCATTCAAAACAAATTTAGGTGCATTGCTCGGTTTTATTATGACATCTTCAAATATGTACTCCATTGAATAACCTTCAGCATTGTACTTATTTTATGCTTTTGGTAACCTTAAATATCTCTAAAATTTTTCAAAATATCCAAAATATCATTGAGCTTGGAATCTCTAATCAATATAACCTTTCTTGTAGATTTTTCACCTTTTATAATCTCTACATCTCGTTTAAATAGTTCTTTTAAAAATTTCAGAAGCTCTTTATTAGCCTGTCCTTTCTTAGGAGGGCTTTTAACGTTAATTCTTATTACGTCCCTCCACTTATCGTACTCAATCTTTTTCCTCTTTGAAGAGGGATTAACCTCTAAATTTAAAATTACTCCTTCATCTGTTTCTTTCATTCAAAAACACCTCTAAGCTTTTAATATATTCTTTAGGCAAGTTATGGATTTTTGCTCCATTTATAACTCTTTTTACGCACGACTTATCTGGTTTAACATTCGCTTTGACTCTACCAATGTAGGTTACAGCTTTTACTTTCTTTCCGTCTACAATTACTTCAACTTCAATTCTTTTGTATCTTGGTGAAACTTTATCGAGTAGTTCGATAGTTTTTTCATCGACATCATAAACAACTCCCCAAACACACCCTTCACCTTCCTCTATGTTTGGATTGCCCGTTCCGTATGGTGAAGGAACATTGAATACAATTTTATAATTTGGTAGAAATGCTTTTTTTGCAGTTTTAACTGATTTCAATATTCTTTCAGCCTTTTTCAAGTCAAGCAGTGTTCCATAGACAAACAGTTTCATTTGTTCTAAAATGGAATGCAATGTGATAAAATTTACTAATTGATCGACAACAGTCTTTATGCAGATGGTAGATGTAACTGGGAAGGAGGATGTTGTAAGAATTGCAAAAGCTGAAGGATTCATAAAATTAAAGAAAGAAACTATCAAAGCTATAAGGGAAAACAAAGTTCCTAAAGGTGATGTCTTATCAACAGCAAATATTGCAGGAATTTTGGCTGTAAAAAAAACGCCAGAACTTATACCCATGTGCCATCCTATTCCGATTACATCAGTTTCAATAGAATTTGATGTAGTTGATGATGGTGTTAAAGTCAAATGCACGGTCAAATCCCTTGGAAAGACTGGTGTGGAGATGGAAGCTTTGACAGGTGTAAGTGTAACTTTGTTGACGATATGGGATATGGTCAAAGCTTTGGAAAAGGATGAAAGTGGTAATTATCCAAGCACATGTATAGAATACATAAGGGTAATTGAGAAGATCAAGAGTTGAAGTAACTTTCAACATGTTCTATCTCTATTTTTCTCGCTCCAAATCTTTTATCAACGAAGTTGCATAGGCTATCAACATCATCGAGATTTATCTCACCGAACTCCTCAACACATTTCTTAAAAGGGCATCAAGCTTTATACTGAAACCGTTTTCAAGAAACCTTTCAAGTATAATTTCGATCATTCTATTTGGATCTAAATTACAACTTGGACAGGCCATATACAAAATTTGTAATCATGTTAAATATCTTATGGAATTATAGCAATGAAGAAAGAGTTTAAGTTGGTTCTCGTTGGCCCCGTAAAAATCAAGGCATTAGCAACTTTCAAAGCTTCGTAGGAGTTATGATTTTTCAAATATTCGTCAACATCTATTCCCTTCTCCCTTAAAATGTTAAAGGTACTACCATCAACAATTCCTCCAGCTGAATCAGTTGGCCCATCTGTCCCATCGCTATCGAAAGCTAAAACGGTAGCATTTAATCCATCAATCTTTTTTGAAATACTTAAAGCAAATTCCTGATTTGGCCCACCTTTCCCACGATTATTCAATGTGACTGTCAATTCTCCCCCAGCAATCAAAATGCAAGGTCTTTTGAAAGGCCTATCAAATTTGGAAATTTCCTGAACAATTGAGCCTAATGATGTTGCAACATCTTTAGCTTCTCCTTCAAGTGTTGTTGTCAATATGTGTGCATTGTAACCTAATCCTTTACAAAATTCAGCCAGTCCTTCACATACAATCCTGTTACTCGCTATAAGGAAGTTGTGAACGTTTGGTAAATCTTTTTTGAGAGTTTCTTCCCTAAAACCTCTCATTCCAAGTTCTACATGCTTCCTAACACTCTCCGGAACCTTATCCCATATACCGTAAATTTTCAAAATTCTATATGTATCTTCAAATGTTGTTTTGTCTTTTGTCGTTGGGCCAGAGGCTATAACTTCCAAATCATCACCAACGACATCGGAGATTATCAAGGAAACAACTTTTCCCCCAATATTTCTGACAAATTTACCTCCCTTAACCTTTGATATGTGCTTTCTAACCGTATTTACTTCATGTATCTTAGCTCCACAACTTAAAAGGAGTTCATAAGTTCTTATCTTATCTTCCAAGCTTATTCCTTCATCTGGTAATGTGAAAAGGGAACTTCCACCTCCAGAAATTAATACTATCAATAAGTCATCTTTCTCCACATTCTTTGCAACTTCCATTATCTTCAGAGAAGCTTTTAAAGAATTTTCATCTGGAATTGGATGTCCAGCCTCTAAAACTTTTATTTTCTTCAAAGATAGAGAGTAACCGTATTTTGTAACAACAACACCTCCCTCTATCTTATCCAACATTAAATCTTCAAGAGCTTTTGCCATTGGACAAACAGCTTTTCCAAAACCGACAACGTAAATTTTATCAGCTTTGAATTTTTTACCACCAACTTCTATATCTTCATTAATTTTAACAAAATTTAAAACTGCTTTGTATGGATCAGCAAGTTCTATAGCCTTTTTCAAAATTTTGAATGCCAAACTCATATCTCTACATCGAAAGATCATTCAAAAAATTTTGCCTCTTTAAATTCAAATGTTTGATAATCGTAACCAATTGGCCATCTCTTAGAAGCTATATCGTGAGGTGGAAAGAAGTGTCCTACATGCGTTAAGATTGTTTTTCTTGCCCTAATCTTCCTCGCTAAAATTAAAGCCTCTTCTGCATTCATGTGCTTCTTAAATCTACCTCTAGGTGCCAAAGCTTCAACTACAAACAAATCTGGTTCCTCCATCTCTTCCAAACTCATTTTAGGAATATCTATATTTGTATCACCACTTATCACAACTTTGTAACCATTCCATTCAATCTTAACTCCAACAGCATTGACTGGAGGATGATTTACATCGAATAAAGTTACTCTAAGTCCTATTATCTCAAAAGGCTCATAACATTCAACTTCTATTGGCTTATATTCTATAAAGCCCATGAATTTGCCTATGTCATCATGAATTTTTTGTGTTGAATAAACTTTGACGTTGCTCTGAACTCTATAAAAATTTCCAAAACCTCCAAAGTGATCAAAATGGCAGTGAGTCCATATTACTGCATCAACACTATCAACATTCATATCTAAGAGTTGTCTTCTCATGTCTGGTGAAGTATCTACAAGCAATGTTTTACCTTCGTTCTGTATCATGACAGAAAACCTCTTCCTTTCCCATCCCTTCCTTCTTGCATCTTCACACGTCTTACAATGGCAACCTATTATTGGAGTTCCAGTCGAATCTCCTGTCCCAAGTAGTGTAACACGCATGAAAGTTAGAATGCTGTTTAGATTTTTAGCTTTGCCAATATTTTTAATAAGTGAGCAATGTTGTAATATGGAAGTTGTCGTGCTTTCGGACAATAAAGTAGAAAAACTGAGACCTCAAGGTTTGAAGGGAGAATGGGGTTTTTCAGCACTCGTGAAGGGTAGAGAGATTGTTTTATTTGATACGGGACAAACTGGTATAGCCTTTGAAAATTTATCGATATTGAGAGAAAGTAGACCTGAAAAGTTGATTTTGAGTCATGGTCACTACGATCATACGGGAGGTATCATTAAATTTGTGAGGGCTTTTGATTTGGTAGTTTATGCACATCCAGATGCTTTTCTGCCAAGATTTTATAAGGGGGAGTATATAGGAATTCCATTTCAAAGAGAGCACATAGAATCTTATGCTAAAATAGTTGAAAATACAGAACCTATAGAAATTTGTAAAGATGTTATTGCACTGGGATTTATACCGAGAAAGCATAAACCAGCTTTACTCTCAGATTCATATATTCTAAGGAATGGTGTTATGGAGAATGATGATATAAGAGATGATCAGAGTTTAGTTTTGAGAACTGAAAAAGGATTGGCTCTAGTACTGGGTTGCTGTCATGCCGGTTTGAGAAACACGATTGAATATGCTGAAGATGTTGTTGGTGATGAAGTTAAATTTGTAATAGGTGGTACACATTTGATCTCTCTAAAAAATGATGAGCTTATTGATGTTGTAAGATGGCTAGATAGAAAGATTGATCTAATTGCACCATGCCATTGCACGGGTTTAAATAATGAGTACCTCTTAAAGTCTAAACTTGGTGAAAAGTGTAAGATTGTAGGAGTTGGTAGCGTCATACGTTTCGATTAGACATAAACTTTTTTAACAAGCATAAAAACTTAAGCTCTATGATTACGATAAACATTGGTAAAAGGGGTATAAACGATGGTGTGATCAAAGAGATAAATCAAGCGCTTGAAAAGTATGGAAGAGTTAAGGTTAGGATGCTCAGGAATTTTAGGTTAATAACGATGAAAAATAGAGATAGGAAGGAATTAGCTAAGGAGATTGCAAAACATGTTAATGGAAAACTTGTTGATATCAGAGGGTTTGTCCTGACATTTGAGAGGTGAAGTTATGACAACAGTTTATGATGTGCCAGCAGATACGCTAATTAAGAGAGTTGCTGAAAAGTTGAAAGAGATGCCAGAGTTTACACCACCAGAATGGGCAAAGTTTGTAAAGACTGGAGTTCATAAGGAAAGAGCACCTGAACAAGATGATTGGTGGTGGATAAGAGTGGCTTCTATATTCAGAAAAGTTTACATAGATGGCCCAGTTGGTATAGAGAGATTGAGAACTGCATACGGTGGAAGAAAGAATAGGGGAGTAAAGCCTGAAAAGTTTAGGAAGGGTAGTGGCTCTATAATAAGAAAGGCCTTACAACAACTTGAAAATGCGGGATTTGTTACTAAGACGAAAGAGGGTAGGATAGTAACACCTAAAGGTAGATCTTTCTTAGACAAAATTGCTACAGAAATTAAAAATGAAATTCCAGAATTGGCAAAATATTGAGGTGGTATTATGGATGAGAAGGAGTTGGAGGAAATTAGGAAAAGAAAGTTAATGGAGTTGCAGAGAATGAGAGAAGAAGAATTGCAGAGAGAACAGATGAAACAGCAGATAGAGATGCAAAAAAAGGCAATATTGAGACAGATTCTTGAGCCTGAAGCAAGAGAGAGGTTAGCAAGACTTAAGCTTGCTCATCCAGACATTGCTGAGGCTGTTGAAAATCAATTGATTTTACTGGCTCAAAGCGGTAGGATAAAGCAGAAAATTAGTGATGATGTTTTGGTTTCAATTTTAAGGCAAATTGCATCTAGGAAGAGAGAACCTAGAATTATAAGGAAGTGATAGGTATGGGGAAGAAGACTGTTGGAGTTAAGAGGAGATTGGCAAGGTTTTTGAAGGCAAATAGAAGACCTCCACTTTGGGTAATCATTAAAACTAACAGAAGATTTACGAGAAGTCCGAAGCAGAGAAATTGGAGACATAAGAAGTTGAAGGTGTGAATATATGGCGAGAGTGGAGGTTGAGAGGATATATTCGATAAGGTTGAAACATAAGCTCAAGAGATATCCAAGATGGCTCAGAGCTGTGAAAGCTATGAGGTATATAAGGAGATTCCTTAGCAGACATATGAAAGTTGATGAGGAGAATGTTAAGTTAGACCAAAGCATAAACCTGAAAATTTGGGAAAGAGGAATTCAAAAACCACCTTCAAAGATAAGAATAAGGGCTGTGAAGTTTGATGATGGAGTAGTTGAAGCAGAACTTTACACTGGGGAAGTGAAGGAAGAACAAAAGAAGGAATGACATGCCTAAGCTTCTCGCTGTAAAGGGTGTTCCCCTAATAGGATTGTACATTAGAGTGACGGAAAACTTTGCAATAATTGGAGTCAATGATGAGAAGGCTGTGGAGAGTTTGAAGGAGGAATTGGGAGTGGATGTTGTGATTACAACTGTAATGGGTTCGGAGCTGGTTGGAGCCTTAGTCTGTGCAAATTCAAATGGTGTAATTGTAAATTCGAGAATTTCAAAGAAGGAGTTTGAGAAGATAAAGAAGGTGGCTGAAGTCAAAGAGATTGATTCAAATGTAACTTGTTTGGGAAATGTTGTATGCTTAAATGATAGAGGAGCTATAATTCATCCAGAAATTGATAATGGTATAGAAAAGGCTGTGAATGACTTTCTGGATGTAGAAGTTGTAAGGGGTACAATTGGAGGAGTTAAGACTGTTGGCATGTCTGCCGTTGTCACAAACAGAGGAGGACTTTTAAATCCAAATGCTAGTGAGTGGGAAATTAGGAAAGTTGAAAGTGTTATGAAGGTTGATGTTGGAAAAGGAACCGTCAATTTTGGTGTTGAACTTGTAGGAACTGGATTGGTTGCAAACACTAAAGGTTATATTGCGGGAAAGGATACAACTGGATTTGAGCTAGGTTTAATTGAAGAGGCCTTGGGGTGGTAGCATGAAGTTCGAGATTGAGGGTGTTTTTAGAAATGGTATGGTATGGCAAAAGTTTAGGAAGGTTGTGGAAGCACACAATGAGAAATTTGCATTGGAAAAAGTGTACTCCCTTTTGGGTAGCAATCATAAAGTGAAGAGAAATTTAATAAAGATAAAATCCATTAGGGTCATTTGAGGTGGTAGTTTTGGAAAAGGAGGAAGTCGATGAGAGAATCATTTTGCTTCAGCAACTTCAAAATGAGGCTGAGGCAATTCAGAGAAGGATTGTTGAACTGGAAATAGTTGATTCCCAGCTTGAAAAGACTATAGAAAGTTTGGAATACTTTAACTCCTTAGATGAAAAAGTTGAGGCTTTAATGAACTTGGGTGGTGGAGTTTTTGCTTATGTTGATGTAAAGAATGCAAAGAAAATGCTTGTAGATGTTGGTGCTGGAGTTGTAATAGAGAAAGAAGTTGGAGAAGCTATAGAATTTCTTAAGAAAAAGAGAGAGATAATTCAGCAGAATGTTACAACATTGGAGCAAGCTTTACAGCAGATTGTTGAGAGAGCAAGACAACTTCAGCAAGAAATTGCAGAAAAGAGGGAAAAATAATGTTCAAATCATTGAAGGAAAAACTTTCCTCTTTCAAAAAGAAAATTGATGATAAGTTTAGGGATGAAGAAAGAGTAAAGAAAGTCGGACTTAAAGATAAAATTGTAACAATTATAAAAGATAGAGAGGTTATTATTGATGAGAAGAGCGTTGATGATATTTTAGAAGATTTGGAAATAATTCTTCTTGAAAGTGATGTCGCTTTTGAGGTTGTTGAAGAGATAAAGATGCAGTTGAAGGATAGATTGGTTGGAGGAAGAAAAAAGATTGGTGAAAAGCTGTCCGATATCGTCATAAATGAGTTAAAAATTGTAATTTTGGAAATATTGGATAGAAATCGTTTCGATTTCGATGATTTTGTAGAAGATAAATTGAGAGAGAAGAGACCATTGAATATAGTATTTGTAGGGGTTAATGGAACTGGTAAAACAACGACAATTGCAAAGATTGCCAAGAGGTTAATGAACTTTGGTTATTCTGTTGTTTTGGCAGCTGGAGATACCTTTAGAGCTGGTGCGATAGAGCAGTTGGAGGAGCATGGAAAGCGTTTGGGGATTAGAGTTATAAAGCATAAGCAGGGTGCAGATCCATGTGCAGTTATATACGATGCCATAAAGCATGCAGAGAGCAAAGGAATTGATGTTGTTTTGGCAGATACTGCTGGCAGAATGCACACTAAGAAAAATCTCATAGATCAGCTTGCAAAGATAAAGAGAGTAACTAAGCCAGATTTGGTCATTTTTGTGGATGAAAGTATAGCTGGAAACGATGCTGTTGAGAGAGCGAGAATGTTCAATGAATTTGTTGGAATAGATGGAACAATTCTAACTAAAATCGATGCAGATCCTAAAGGTGGAACTGCAATTTCCATAAGCTACGTTACAAATAAACCAGTTTTGTTTTTGGGGACAGGTCAAAGCTATGATGACCTTGTGAAATTCGATTCTAAATGGTTGATTGAAAGAATTTTTGGTAATATATAAAAATTTAGAATTTCCTTTTGAAGTATTCGAGTATTTCAATTGGTATTGGCAGTATTATGGTAGTATTCTGATCGGATGCAACCTCATTCAACGTTTGTAAAACTCTAAGCATCATTGCTCCTTTACTCTGCTCTAAAACTTGTGCAGCTTCAAGCAACTTCTTAGAAGCCTGAAGTTCTCCATCAGCCCTTATTATCTTAGCTCTTCTTTCCCTCTCAGCCTCAGCCTGCATTGCCATAATTCTCCTCATCTCCTCTGGCAATTCAACATCTTTAATTTCCACTGCTGTAACCTTAATTCCCCATGGATTCGTTGCCTCATCTATTATCTGCTGTAACTTTACATTTATCTTCTCCCTTTCAGACAAAAGTTCATCCAACTCAGTCTGACCTATCACACTTCTCAATGTTGTCTGAGCTATTTGAGCTGTTGCAAATCTGTAATCCATGACTTCAGTCACAGCCTTTTCTGGATCCACAACCCTATAATAAACGACTGCATTTACCCTTACAGTAACATTATCCCTTGTAACAACTTCTTGAGTAGGAACATCGTATGTAACAGTTCTCAGATCAACAACAACCATCGATTCAATGATCGGTATAACGTAGAAAATTCCTGGTCCTCTTGCACCTACAAGTCTACCCAACCTAAATATCACACCTCTCTCATATTCTTTTACAATTCTAATTCCAGAAAGCAAGAAAAGCACAAATATCAATCCTAAGCCAGCTCCTATCAATGTGGCGATGTCCATGTTATCTTTCAGTATTCAACTATTTAAGTATATTTACAACAATTTGATATACTAGCAACGAGGTTTGATCCAATGGAAAACTCAATTCTACGTAAATCTAGTTGATTGCGTAATTTCTCCAACCAAATTCACCCTCACCAATCTCTTTGCAGTTTCCAAATCGTAATTACCAAGTAACCACATCACCTTAACTAAGGCAACTTCTGGTAACATATCCTCACCCTCAACAACTCCAGCTTTGAGCAAGTATCTTCCAGTATCATAAACTCTACAGCAAATTCTACCCCAAAGACATTGTGAAGTCATGACAATCAAGCAATCGTCTGAAATATTCTTTATTGTCTCAATCCAATCAGTTGAAACATGCCCTAAACCAGTTCCTTCCAATACGAAACCTCTGTATCCTCTTTCATAGTAAAACTCTAAAATTTCGGGACTCATTCCCGGATAGAACTTTATTAAAGTACATTTCTCCTCAAGCCTATCCCTCAATTCAAGTTCCCTCTCCCTTCTCCTAAATCTTTCTTCTATCAGTTCAATCTTGCCACTCGGATAATGCACTTTTCCAAGGGGAACATAGTTTACAGTTTTGAAGGCATCCCTCCTCGATGTATGGCATTTCCTAACCTTTACTCCCCTATGTATCAGACAGTAATCATCACTCGTTGTCCCATGCATTACAACGACAACTTCACCTAAATCTGATGTTGCTGTTACTGCTGAGCAGAAAACATTCATTGCTGAATCGCTTGAAGGTCTATCACTGCTACGCTGTGCTCCAGTGAAAACAACTGGAACTGGAGTTGATAGCATGAAAGCAAGAGCTGAGGCTGTATAATGCATAGTATCAGTTCCATGAGTAATTATTATACCTTCAAATCCTTTCTTTATAGCTCTATATACTTCCCTAGCCAATTCTATCCAATTATTTGGCTTCATATTTTCACTAAGTATGTTGTAAAGTAGTTTTGCATCCACATTGCATACATTCATAAGTTCAGGAACTTCTCCAACAATCTCTTCGGCTGTGAATTGGCTTGTAACAGCACCAGTCCTGTAATCTACTTTACTTGCAATTGTTCCACCAGTGGAAATTATCATGACATTAGGCAATTCCTTCCTTTTCTCAATCTTTGGCTTTGGAAATTCTATTATCTTTTCTTCCAAAACTTCTAATATTTCGTAATCTTTAAAACCAACATTGTAACCGTTGTCAAGCTTCAAAACTAAACAATCTGTAAAAGATGGCATGACTATTCCTTCAAAAATCTTACCCTTAGCCCTAATTCTTACTCTTTTACCTTGCATAATTTGAGTTAGTTTAAGTAATTTAACTCTTTAGCAAAAATTCTATTTCCTCATACAGTTTTTCCAAACCTTTAGTAACTCTTTCAACCTCCTCCCTCCAAACTTTTATATCTTCTTCAAGAATTCTCTTTCTATCTTTAAGCATTCTTTCAACTTCAGATTTAGATGTGCCACCAGATGATATTCTGCTATCTACAACCTCCTTAACATCAAAATCAAAATCTATTTCAACATTGTAACCCATTTCCCTTGCAATTTCCTTAGCCTTCTTTAAATCCCCCTCCGCAACAGCTTTACCTACAATCCTATGTGCATCTCTAAAAGGTACACCTTTCTTTGTAAGCCTATCCGCAATTTCACTTGCCAAAGCAAATCCTTTAACTGCTTTAGATTCCATAACATCAACCTTAAACTTCAAAGCTTCAAGCAATCTTGCCATAACTAAAGTTGAAAGCTCAGCAGTTTGCAAAGCATCATACATTACCGAATTCATCTCCTGAAAGTCCCTGTTGTAAGTTAGTGGTAGAGCTTTATAAATAGCCATAGAAGATGAAATGTATCCTATAAACTTTCCAGCTTTGGCCCTTATTATTTCCGCAACATCTGGATTCTTCTTCTGAGGCATTATTGATGATGTAGATGCAAACTCTTCAGGCAAATCTATAAAGTCGAACTCCGATGACCAGAGTATTATCTCTTCAGCCATTCTACTTAGTGTAAGCATTAGAGATGATGAAACGAATATAGATTCTATTAAGAAATCTCTGCTTGAAACGGCATCTGCAGAATTCTCAACAATACCATCAAAACCCAAAAGCTTTGCAGTGTATATCCTATCTATTTTGAAAGATGTGCCAGCAAATGCACATGCACCTAAAGGTGATTTGTTAGTTCTTCTGAAAGCTGAAATTATTCTATCAAAATCCCTCTTAAGCATGTCATGATAGGCTAATAAGTGATGAGATAAGCGAGTTGGTTGCGCATACTGTAAATGTGTAAATCCGGGCATTATAACATCTAAATAATCCTCAGCTTTTGTTATCAAAACAGCTCTGATATCTAAAATAGCTTGTGCTGTTGATAGCAACTTATCCCTTGCAAACAATCTTAAGCATGTTGCAATCTCATCATTCCTACTTCTAGCTGTATGCATCTTCTTACCGTAATGTGTAATTTTTGTAACCTCATTTTCAATTGCCTCATGAACATCTTCATATCCATAAAAATTGTAACCCTTCTCTCTAATTTCAAGCAAAGCCTTTACAATTTCCCTACATTCATCTCTACTGATGTATCCCTGCTTTAACAATCCCAAAACATGTGCGATATCAACGAGTATGTCATAATAAAATATGTTTCTGTCATGATCGAGTGAATTGGTCAGTTTCAAAGCCAATCTATCAATTTCTTTCCTAAACCTGCTTCTTAGCATTCTTCTTCCTCCAAACAATTTTATCATTATATCTTATTTCAACTACTCTATGGGTAGGAATCATTATACCAGATTTGAGTTCTATGAATTTGAAACTAACCCTCTCTATTTCATTTCCTCTAATTTCTGAGAAACCTTTAGGTCTGTCAATGTATATTACTACAACTTTACTGAAGTCATAGTCTGGATGCCATTTGAATTTATCAAGTATTTTTTTAATCAAATTTCCTCCTCCTTTGCAATCTCAACTATATTACCTTTTAGGTTCAACTTTAAAGATCTCTTTGCAACTGCTCTAACCACTATAGGTTCAATGTTCAAATCTTTACTTATATACTGAACACTAATCCTGCCACTCTTTACTTCATCAATTATTTTCTTAACCAACTCCTCAAACTCATCTTCAGACATGAAAACAACTTCCAAAACCTTATTAAGATCAACGAGAGATAGATAAAAACTTGCATTTATATGTGTATAATTTACATGATATTCCTTTTCTGGCTTTCCAGCTGGATCTTTTGGCATTCTCCATCTCATTTCAAGCATTCCAGCACTCTTAAGTATTCTTAAAGCTTCTTCAACGCCTTCCCCAAACATTTCCTTAAGCTCACTTAGAGTGTACCAGCTGTCCAGTAAAGCGCTGTAAACATTTTTATAAGTTGTTGTGGAAAACATGTATAGTATTGGTACAAGATCGACTACATCGTTGACAAGTTTAACTCTTCTCATTAGAATAGGAAATATCTCTCGATATATACAACTTTCTTTAGAGAAGAAGTAAGGTTTTTAACTTTCAGTTGAGGTGTTTACATGGGACTGATATTGAGAATAAGAAGAAGTTTTAGCTCACTCTTCAGGATATTTAAGAGAAAAAACAAGCTCAGGATAGGTATTTACGGCCCACCAAATGCTGGAAAGACAACTTTGGCTAATAGAATACTTTTGGACTGGGTTGGAGATGTAATGGGCCCAGTAAGTGAAATTCCTCATGAAACGAGGAGAGCAAGGCTTAGAGAGGGTGTAAAAATAGATGTGGATGGTAGAACTATAACTATAGATATAGTTGATACTCCTGGCCTAGCTACAAAGATAGACTTTCACGAATTTCTTAGGTACGGTTTGAGTGAAGAAGAGGCAAAGAGAAGAGCTAAAGAAGCTACGGAAGGTGTAATAGAGGCTATAAAGTGGTTGGACGATTTGGATGGTGTTATATTAGTGATGGACTCTACTGAAGATCCATTTACACAAGTTAACATAACAATGGTTGGAAACATAGAGGCGAGGAAGATACCTCTGATAATAGCTGCTAACAAGATCGATCTTCCAAACGCTTCACCTGCAAGAATAAAATCTGCATTTCCACAGCATACAGTCATACCAATTTCAGCTTTAAAGGGTTTAAATATGGATACGTTCTATAGAGTTTTAGCTGAGAAATTTGGGTGATGATTATGGAGGTTAAGCTCAATTTGATATCTAGGGAGAGATTGGAAAAAATGGGAACAATGGAAAAATTGAGAATGATTTTGGATGAGGTAAAATCTGGTAAGATCGTTGTTCTTGAATCTGGATTGACTCCTGAGGAGGAGGCAAAGTTAATTGAGATGACTATGTTGGAGATAGATCATGAGAACTTTGTTGGTATAGAAGTGGAAAGTTATCCTCATAAATCTTCTGGATTCCTAAGTAAGCTCCTTGGTAAGAGGGGTGGAAGATTGATGGTAATTGGCCCAGCAAACAGATTGAAGACAATTGAAAAGAGAGAGGATATTATAGAAGCTCTCATAAGGGGATAAATATGCCACACAAGTGCACGAAATGCGGAAAAATTTATGAGGATGGAGATATTAGAATTCTAAATGGTTGTGAATGTGGAAATAACAGATTTGAATACATTCCAAAGGAAAAGAGGAAAAAAGAGGAAGGAGAAAGAATTGAGATTGTTAGAATTATTTCACCTGGATGTTATGAAATAAACCTCGACAACGCATTTAAGATGGATGGCTTAATAATAGCTTTAGGTGAAGAAGGGAAATATGCAATCCATCTTCCATCTCTTCTAAAGAAGAGAAAGAAGGATTAACTATTTTTTAGATTTTCGAGTATTTTTCTATCGTTTTCGATGAGATACTCAAAAGCTTTAACATGTAAAATTTTCTTAACATCCTTTCCACTTCTTATAGCATCTATAACAAAATCGTAGTCCTCTTTTCTACAAACAACAATCAGATTTGATTTTACACCTGCCCTTATCAATGCAACACCGCCAACATCTATCTTATCTTCATAGAGATTTACAACAATCATTTCGAAAAAATTTTCAAAAATTCTTCTGAAAATCTCATGATGTAAAGTTTTTAAATTTTCTCTTTCTTCAATTCCAGTAATTTCAGACAATCTCTTTACTTTTATACCTCTCTTCTCCAAAAACGTTGCAGTTCCATCGGTAGCATAAATTTCAAAGCCAAAATCCATTAACTTTTTTACAAATTTATCCAAACCATTCTTATCACTGACAGAAATTAAAGCCCTCATAATCCCACACCATCAATTTCAATCCTATTTCCATCTATCTTTACATTATCGAAGAACTTGTTTATGACGTATGCATTGCTTATCTGATGTTGAGTTACGTCAGTTGTAGTGTAAATTGTTTTTCCCTTTGCAACTGCAGAAAATGTCATTATCTGGTCTGCCAAATGTCTATCAAAAACCCCATCTCTTTCCAATTCTTTTAAAATTTCTTCAGCACATTCCTTACCAACAACTTCTGCCCTCTTACCCTTTTCACCCAATGAAACACTACCCTTGTAATTACAAAACAAGGTTATGCCAGAACCAGTCGAAATCCCCTTTCTAACCTCAACATCTATATCTACACTGTAACCTCTACTCTCCAAAATATCTTTAGCAGATTTTCTTTGCCTTTCAGCAACGTGATTGGGTAAATTCTGGCAGTGACTTATCCCTTCAATCAAATCGCATTCCATACTCTCAAACTCTTTCCCCTCAAGTCTTGAGGGATTGACTTTAACAATTATCTTACCTCCACCTTTTGGATAATATCCCCTAGCAATCAACTCCAAGTGAATTTTTGCATTCAATTCTTTCAAAGCTTTAAAGGTAACAAATCTGACATAGTCAACGCTTGGAGACCACTTTACATCAGTCCCCCCTCTTATCTCGAAAATACTTGGTTTTTCGGCATGTATTGAGGGAAGTAGTATTGTTTGCAAAATTAGAGTAACGCTACCAGCAGTCCCTATATCAATTTTAAAATTTCCTCCCCTCAAACTCTTTGGCTTGAAAACAACCTTTGTAGAACCAAGCTTTAATCCTTCAACATATGCATCTGTTATAATCTTTGCAGCTTCAATTCCTTTGAGATGTTGCATTGCTAAACCAGGTTTTGGTCTGTTTGCTCTAATATTGAAAATTTCAACTGGTTTCTGAGTTACGCATGAAAGTGCTATTGCAGTTCTCAAAATCTGTCCTCCTCCCTCACCGTAACTACCATCGATTTTGATCATGTGTTTTGATGTGCAATGAATTAATATAAACGTGCCGAACTATTAACGTGATTAAGGAATATCTCAAGGGAAAGGTGAGTGAAGAGGAGTTAAAAAAGGTTATTAGAAGTTTTGAGATAATTGGAGATGTTGTAATAATAAACTTACCAGATGAAATAATGCATCTTAAAGATTTAGTTGTTGAAGCAATTTTATCGAAACATAGGCATGTTAAAACAATTTTAAGGAAGATTGGAGAAGTGAAAGGTGAGTTCAGAGTTGCTAGATATGAGGTTTTGTATGGGGGAGAAACAGAAACAATAGCTAAGGAGTTCGGTTGTCGTTTTTTGGTTGATCCTACAAAAGTTTATTACTCTTCAAGACTTTCGAGTGAAAGGGAGAGAATTGCAAAAATGGTTAAGGAGGGGGAAAGGGTTTTGGTTATGTTTGCTGGAGTTGGTCCTTACGCAATAGTTATAGCTAGGTTGGCAAAGCCAAAAGAGGTTATTGGTATTGAATTGAATCCAAGAGCTGTGGAGTATTTCAGGAAGAATGTTAAGATGAACAAGGTTGAAGATATTGTTAAGGTTTATGAAGGGGATGTCAGAGAGGTTGTTCCAAAACTTGAAGGGACTTTCGATAGAATTTTGATGCCTGCCCCTTATTCTGCAGAAAATTTTGTTTACTTGATTAGGGATAAGATAAAGAAAGGTGGTTTTGTCCACTATTACACCTTTGCAAGTGAAGAAGAGGAAAAAATTTTACAAAAGAAAGTCAAAGAACTTTTTAAAAAGCAAGGCATGATCGTAGATGTTTTGAACATTAGAGAGTGTGGTAGCTTTGCTCCAAGAGTTTACAGGTATGTTTTAGATCTCAAGGTTGTAGATTTTGTATGGCTATAGTTGTTAAAAATCTGGTTAAGACTTTTGATGGAATAAAAGCTTTGAATGGTGTAAGTTTTAGAGTTAAGAGGGGAGAGATTTTTGGATTTCTTGGCCCAAATGGAGCTGGTAAAACAACTACAATAAAAATTTTGACTACATTGATGAAACCTACGGAAGGAGAGGCATACGTTGCTGGATATGATGTTGTTGAGGATGCTGTTGAGGTTAGGAAGAGGATAGGAATTGTTTTTCAAGATTGTTCTGTAGATAAGTATTTGAGTGGATGGGAGAACCTTTACATTCACGGTTTAATATATGGATTGAAGGGGGATTTGTTGAGGAAGAGAATTGAGGAAAGTTTGAAATTCATTGGACTCATTGAATTTAAGGATGTTGAGGTTAGAAAATATAGTGGAGGAATGATGAGGAGATTGGAAATTGCAAGAGCATTAATGCATAAACCAGAAATTCTATTTTTGGATGAACCAACTTTGGGCTTGGATCCACAGACTAGAGCTAAGATATGGGAGTTTATAGAAAGTTTGAGGGGAGATGTTACAGTATTTTTAACGACTCATTACATAGATGAAGCTGAAAACTGTGATAGAATTGCTATAATAGATCATGGTGAGATTGTTGCAATAGGTAAGCCTGAAGATTTGAAAAGGAGAATTGGAGGAGATTTGATATACGTAAAGCCAAACGATTACAGACTTGCAAAAGCAATAAATGCAGATGTTAAAGTTACAAGGGATTATGTAATAATTAATGTTAATGATGCATCTAAAATTTTACCAGAGATTTTTGAGATTGCAAATTCTGTTGGAGTTAGAATAGAGGAGATAAAGTATACACGTCCAACATTGAATGATGTATTTCTTTATTATACTGGGAGGGAGATTAGAGATGCTTAATGTGGTTTATGCAATGTTTTACAGACAGATGAGAAGGTTTTTTAGGGCCAAATCGAGATTGATTGGAACAATATTGACACCCCTCTTCTTCTTCCTCTTTTTCGGTATGGGCTTTAGGGCTATGAACGTAAGATTTCTTGGTATGGATTATGCTACATTTATAGCACCTGGTATAATAGTAATGACATGTTTTACATCAAGCTTCATAGGTGGTGTTTCTGTTATATGGGATAAGGAGTTTGGATTTCTCAAAGAAGTTTTGATAGCACCAGCTCCAAGAAGTTATGCAATATTGGGAAGGGTAATAGGTGATTCTCTAACTTCTACATTCCAAGCTTTCATGATGTTACTTCTAATCCTCCTAATAGTTAAGATAAATTTAGAAGGAATTTTTCCCACACTCATAGTCTGCTTTATAACATCATTAGCTTTCAACAGCTTAGGTGTTGCAATAGCATCCAGCGTAAGAAGTATGGAAGGATTTCACTTAATAACAAATTTGCTAATGTTTCCACTGATATTTTTGAGCGGTGCTTTTTATCCCGTCCCAGACAAATATAAAATAATCTTCTATATGAATCCACTCACATACTCTGTTGATCTGGCAAGATATTTTACGACTGGAATAAGCTTGATAGAACCATTTTTTGATTTTATAGTCATAATAGCTTCCTCAATTGCTTTTCTTTTACTTGCGACTTTAATGTTTGAAAGAATTGAATAATTAAATAAAACTTTTCATTAAATTTTTCAGAGTTTCCAGAGATTGTTCAATGCTTCTCTTAGATTCAATAGATATTATTTTTGGTAGAAGTTTTAAAGCTCTCAGCTTCTTATTGTTTTGAACAGCCCAAACGAACTCATGCTCAATCTCTATCCATTTAAATTCTTCTAGAACTCTTTTCTCATAATCCTCAAGTTTATCATTGATAAGACAATCGTAAAAGAGTTTTGCACATCTTAGAGATGGGGCATTTCCTTCACCAGCCCCACTAACACAACCTATCGATTCTCCAACACCATAAACATTGTTCCAAACTATTGGTCTACATTTGGAAGGTGGTAGAAGTCTTATCTTACCGACACAGTTGCACTCGCTTTCAACTTCATCTATTCCATAAGTTTTCCTCAAATTCTTTATTAACTCTA
Organism: uncultured archaeon; assembly: GCA_964554855.1. Classification (GTDB taxonomy): domain Archaea; phylum Halobacteriota; class Archaeoglobi; order Archaeoglobales; family Archaeoglobaceae; genus Archaeoglobus_B. The sequence goes on from CAZKQI010000009.1 coordinate 26,251, forward strand.
AAGCTCTCTCTCCATTCAATTCACCTGCACCTATATGCCAACGATTATCTCCTAAGGGAAATGCCCAAGCATAACCAGTTTTGACCATATAAATATATATATTTTCATCCATATTATGTTTTTCTATGAATTGTACAGTCGTATATATGGCATCGTATTCTATCTTTGGTAGAATTGCCCTTGAATTACCAGTAGAATCTACTACAATATCACCCTTAACATCTTTTAAATCAAAATCCCACAAATCATCCATCAGTTCCTTTTTGTCCAATATCACTATCTCCTTGTTTTTAAACCAAAATTTTTCATTTGCTATAACGTATTTCGGTTTTGAAAGTAGATAATTATCAACGTTCAATCCTATCTCCCTGTATAACCTCTTAGTTTCAGAATAGCTGAATCCCCAAGCACATCTGCAATCGGGCTTACTTCTTATATCATATATTGAAACATCAAAACCATTTTGAGATAAAAGATGATAGAGATAACTCCCAGCAATACCAGCACCGTAGATCTGAATTTTCATGATAGAAAAAAGTTT
>CAZKQI010000010.1:0-26291 GCA_964554855.1 uncultured archaeon
AAATTAAATTATATATTTTTCCCCTTTAGTAGACAATAGATAATACACACATTAACCAATAAACAAACGCCATAATATTAACAAACCACCATATCATAATAAGAGCCTTTAAGCGCTCTTCCACCTCATACTCTGATAACTTGCCCTTTTCCACTAACCTCCACCAGTAATCTTCGATGTTACTGAAGGCATTTCTCAATATCCAAACAAATAATCCAACCGTAATACTCCAAAACGCAAACCCTCTCAATTCGTTTATTGTTATTTCCTTGGGTTCAAGGAAAAAAGACATTATCAATGTAACACCGCCTAAGTACAATACAAACTTATACCAGTTCTTTATTGCAAAGTTCTCCATAAGACCTACTTTTACTTCAGCCATGCTCCCACCACTATTAGCAATCATCTTCCAATCCGTACTTGAATGGTCTAACTAATTTAAACTTCTCTGATTTAACTAGCTCAAACAATTCAGTATTTCCATCAGGATTACCGACAACATTAATAAAAAATGTCCGAAAGAAGCTTAATGTGATAAAATTGTCTTTGTTGAAAAGGATGTTGAAATAATGATACAAAAAACCTAAAGCAAATAACCGCAATCGAAAATATCAGTTAAATCCAATTCAAAACCTACAACTGGATTTACTATTTCGAATTTCTCAAGCACTTCTGGATGAATTTCACCGAAAACACCTACTCTCTTACCATTAACAATAACATTTGCTCTCCTACCTTCTATGAATGCTCTATCTTCACTCTCCTCAACATCCCAATCAACATTAAGCTCTCTCATTACAGCTTGAACGACACTCCTAATTTCTGCAAAATTTGCTTTTGAATGTGTTATGCAACAAGCTAACCTCAATCTATTTCTCATACCTACAACTACATCTCCAACCTCAAATATCTTTTGAGGCATTGGATAATGCTTGTTCACAGCCAAAACCTCCAAAAGCTTTGGCAACAAATCAGTTCTTAATATTGTATGATCCTCAGTTAATGGCTTCATCAAAGGCACATAATCTCTCCAAATCTCAGCTTTCCTCCCCAACCATTCATATTGAACTCTCTCGTTTGTTAATGTGAAAGTTATAACCTCCAAAAATCCCAAACCTATCATAATTTCTTTTACAACATCTCTCAAATCGTTCCAAGGATGACTTTTACCTATTCCCATAGTTTTGGGATATTCAGGTTCAATCCTATCGTATCTGTATCCTATTGCAATATCCTCTATAATATCCCACTCATGCATTATATCAGCTCTGTAAGGAGGAATGAGAACTCTAAAAGTTTTATCATCAATTTTCTCAACTCCAAATCTCATTCTCTCCAAAGCAACTTTAATTTCTTCATCACTCAGCTCAAATCCCAAGAGACCGTAAATTTCATCCTTACTAACATTCATAATCCTAGGACTCAAATCTGGCGAAATATATACTTTATCTGGATAAACTACCTCAACGGATTCAATAACACCTCCCCTATCAGCCAACATCGTTGCCAAGATGTTCAATGCCTTATCGACATACTCATCAAATCCCGTGACATCTATGAACAAATCTCTAGTATTTTCTGTAACTCTCGTTTTTTCAGCATTAATGATAGGTGGAAAAGAAATTGCTTCACCATTTGCATCCACTATCATAGGAAATCTATCCTTTCCCTCCAAAATAAATGCAAACTTCCTACCCTTTGGATGCTCTCTCAAAATTTCCTCAACACTCATATCTCTTTCAAAATCAAGTGGAACGAACCTAAAATTTTTATCAACAGCTTTGTATGTTAGAGGGAAATTAATCTTGCTAAGATCGTGAACACCTATTGCCATTCTCCTTCTATTCCTTCCTATCGTCCAATGCAGATCTTCTTGCACTTCCATTAAAGACCTTATAACTTCATCAGTCATCTTCAAACCCCTTACAACACATCCCCTTATGTAAGGTCTTACAGTAAGAACACTCCTTTCAACTTCAATCCTCCAATTTCCCTTCCTAACATCATAACTCTTATAACCCCTTTCTATATCCAAAAAACCTCTCAAAGCTCTTGCAACACCCTCAATACTGTATAAATCTGGCCTGTTCGGGAAGAATTCAACATCTATACAGTCTTCATAAACCCTTTCAATGTCGCAACCAAGCATAGGTAAGTTTTTCAGTATTTCATTTCTATCAGCACCAACCAACCTTTCAAGTTCATCCCAGTAGATTGTGATTACGGGCATGTTTGAAAATTTACCCTTGTTAAATAAGCGTTTGGTTTAAAAGCTTGAAATTGTTTCATTGAGTATGAGGTTATTCGTTGCAGTAGATTTGAAGGATGATTTGAGAGAGGAGATTGAAAAGGTCTTAAGAATTTTTAGAGAATTCAGAGGTATCAAACCAGTTGAAAAAGAAAATTTACACATAACTCTCATGTTCTTGGGAGAAGTTCCAGATAGGAAAGTAGATATGGTGAAAGAGAAGTTGAGAGGTATAAAGCTCGAACCCTTTAAGATAAGATTGAAGGGATTGGGAAACTTCAATTACAGGGTTTTTTGGATAGGTGTTTTAGAAGGTAAAGATCTTTTAAGTATTTTGGCTAAAGAAGTTGAGAATTCACTTAAAAAAATTGGTTTCAAGAGAGATAAAGAATTTGTAGCACATGCAACAGTTGCAAGGGTTAAGAGATTAAATCCAAATGATAGGATAAAGTTGGAAAAATCTTTGGAGAGTTTCAAGGATTATGACTTTGGTGAGATGATTGTTGATTGTTTTAAACTCAAAAAGAGTACTTTAACATCAAAAGGCCCAATATACGAAGATTTAGAGATATACAGTTTTAGATGAAAGGAAGAATTGCAAATACTTTTGCATCTTTTACAATATTTTCTATTGAACAGAATTCGTTTGGCTTATGAGCATTTCCTAAAAAAGTTCCCCATACCGCTGTATGTATTCCGAATTGTCTGAAGAAGGATGCACAAGTATTCCCCCCAATTCCCACTGGTTTGGCATTCAAATTTCTCATCAATTTTATTGCCTTCCTCAACCTTTCAACAACTTCACTGTTCTCTGGCGTTGGAGGAGATGAATTTGCCTGAAGAACTTCAAAATCTATGGGTTTACCATCTCTCTTTACAAATTTCTCCTTAACTTCCTTCACAACATTCAAAACTTCTTCAATATCGTAATCTGGCAATATTCTGCAATCCATATAACTCACATCCAAACCTGGAATGGTGTTCACATTCTCAACATTTTTCTCCCTCTTAGTAGGCTCGAATGTTGAATAAGGTGGATTGAAGATTTCATTTTTTGCATCGAATTTGTCATGCAAAATTTTATCGAGTTCAAGCAAAAATTCCATTGCCCTTCTATTAGCATTCAATTTTGGAGTACTCGCATGGCTCTGAATTCCATGAACTTTAAATTTTAACCACAATATGCTTTTTTCCGCTATTTCAATTTCATCTCCTCTTTCATTTCCAGCATCTGAAACAACAACAAGATCATTTTTATCAAATATTCCCTTCTTCAAGAGATACTTAATTCCGTAATCGCTACCAGCTTCCTCATCAGAAACAAAAACCAATCCAAAACCTATATTTGGCTCAAATCCTTTTTCTAAAATTTCTTTTACAACTTTTCCAGCAAATATAGATGATACAATTGCCTGATTGTTATCTTCTGCACCCCTCCCATATATCCTATCTCCCTTTACAACAGCTTTGAAAGGATTTGTTTCCCAGAGAGTTAAATCTCCTTCTGGAACTACATCCAAATGAGATACTATCCAAAGCATTTTCTCCCCTTCAAACACCTTAGCAACTATATTCGGTCTAACACCACCCTTAGCCCTTTCATCTTTAGCATCGTATCTATTAACTTCAAATTCGTTCAGCAAGCTCTCAACGTATTCCGCCTTATCCAATTCACCTTCACCATTGTAATCTGGACTTATTGCTTTCAACTCTATGAGTTTGCATGCAACATCTACAATTTCCTTTCTATATCTTTCACAAAGTTCATCAACCAATCTTCTCATCTAGAACACTCCTTATCAATTCCTCAAGTTCTTTAACATCTTTCAGAACTTTTTCATCCTTTGAATTTTTTAAATATTCAATTTCAGCTAATATACCAGCTAAGCTTCTAAAATTCTTCTGAGATCTTTCAAATATTTCTTTTAACTTTTCAACTTTCCATCTTGAAATTAGATCGGAGTCAAGAGAGTTTATTAGATCTCTCAAAAGTTCTGCAATTCTTTTTCCATCCTTCGTCAATCTCAAAACCTTTGTTCTGCCTTCGAATTCAGATTCAACTATTGCAAATTTCTCAAACTCACTCAAAATTTTTGAAACATAGCTGTAGGGTGAGCCAACTTCTCTCGCTATAATCATAGGATATATCTTTTTTCCATTTTCTTCAGCCTCAAGTATCTTCAATAGAATTTCAACCGTCTTTTCATGGATAAAAAGTCTCTTTAACATTGGATATAGTTAATGTACAATGAGTTAAAAGTTGTTTTCTTTTTGATCGGAACGGTAAAATATCTCTTACAAACTCCAATTTTCATGAAAATATACGTTGAGGGTGATGTTGCATATCTTCCTTTCTCAAAGAAGATAGAAAAGATGGGATTTGGTGTTAAAAGGGGAGGAAAAATAATACTTCATCCAATAGAAGTCCTATACCTAATTCTAAACAGAGGTTATGAAGTACATGGAAAGAATACAACGGATGTTTTCAAGTGGTGTCTGGAAAAGATAGAAAACTTCATGCCTTTTTATTGCGTCTACGAAGATTTGAGGAAGAGAGGTTACTATGTAAATATACTTGAAGATGTTTTGGTTGGAAAGCATGTTTATTATCCCGTTGAGGAAGTAAGAAATGTTAATGTTTGCGATATCGTTAAATTTGAGAATTTAGTTCTTGCAGTAGTAGATGAAGAGTGCGAGATAACTTATTATAAAGTTGAAGAGATTTATCCAAAAGGAAAGCATAAAGAAGAGGAGTTTAAAGTTAGGGGAATACTTTTGGGTAACAGTGTTTTTACAGAAGGTTTCTTACATGAAAGGTATTTCTATGGAAGTTTGAAGGGAAATATGACAATTTTATCAATACTTGAAAGTGCATATCTAATGGAAAAGGGTATGCTCGAAGTGTATGAGGGTGAAAAAAGGGTTAGCTTAGATAAAATTATGAATATCGGTAGGAGTAAAGATCCCAAGTTCGATAGGAGGTTTGAAGTTTATAAGGATTTGAAGGAGAAAGGTTTTGTTGTGAAAACTGGCTTGAAATTCGGTAGCGACTTTAGACTTTACGAGTATATAAGTGAAGAGCTGCCACATTCTAAGTATTTGGTAAACATATTCGATAGACCAATACCAGCTTTCGAAATTGTTAGAGCAGTTAGGTTGGCACAGAGTGTTAGGAAAACTTTGCTATTCGCTTGCAAAGGAAACAAATATATAGCTGTTGAAAGGGTAAAGGTTTAAAACATGAAATACTTTGAATATTAAAATTTAAAAATAAAATAACAAGAGATGCTATTTATCATCTTTTTAGTAATATCTTAAATCCGCAAAGTTTTTATTTTTGTATCTCTAAAAAGCTATTGGCAATAGGTTTGTACTTTAGATGATTTTGAGGTGAGAAAATGGCTGAAGAAGAACCGAAAATTGGTGTCTACATTTGCCATTGTGGAGAAAACATCGCTGGAGCAGTGAATATAGAAGAAGTAAAAAAGTTTGCTGAAAAGCTACCAAATGTCGTTCTTGTAAGGGACTACCTCTTCATGTGTTCTGACCCCGGACAAGAGCTGATTAAGCAAGATATTAAAGAAGGTAAAGTTAATAGGGTTGTAGTTGCAGCCTGTACTCCAAGAACACATGAACCAATATTCAGGAGAACTTGCGAAGATGCTGGATTGAATAAATACTACTTCGAGATGGCGAACATCAGAGATCAAGATTCCTGGGCACACTGGCATGAGAAAGATAAAGCTACTGAAAAGGCTAAGCAGATAATAGCCGCTGCAGTTGCAAAGGCAAGATTGCTTGAACCCTTAGAAGATAGATACGTTGATGTAACTCAAAAAGTGTTGGTAATAGGAGGAGGTATAGCGGGCATATTTGCAGCATTAGACATTGCAAACGCTGGTTATAAGGTATATTTGGTTGAAAGAAATCCATCAATTGGAGGTAATATGGCCAAGCTTGACAAAACATTTCCAACAAACGATTGTTCTGCATGTATACTCACTCCACTAATGGTAGATGTTGCAAACCATCCTAACATTGAACTTCTCACTTACTCTGAAGTTGAGGAAATAGGGGGGACGGTAGGAAACTTTAAGGTCAAAGTTAGGAAGAAGCAGACTTGGGTTGACTGGGAGCTTTGTACGGGTTGTGGTGCATGTACAAAGGTATGTCCACCTAAAGCAAGAGTTCCAGACGAATTTAATGAAGGTCTTAGCAAGAGAGGTGCAATATACATACAATTCCCTCAAGCTGTACCTAAAAAGGCTGTACTCGATATAGATGCATGTATAAACTGTGGTGGTAGAGAATTCGGAACTGAGCCTAGGAAAACAAAAGATGGTAAACCTATATTGGCTCCATGTGAAAGAGTTTGTCCGACTGGTGCAGCAGATAGAACAAAGCCAAGAAATCCAGAGGGTGAAGTTGTTGAGTTGGATGTAGGTGCAATAATAGTTGCTACGGGTTACAAGGTTATGGATAAAAGTTACTTCAAGGAATTTGCTCCAGATAGTCCAAATGTAATTACCGCAATGCAGATGGAGAGATTGATGTCCGCAACTGGTCCAACAGAAGGTAAGCTAATCGTTCCATCAGATATACCAAAATATGAAGAATGGAAGAAGAAGATTGAGAAAGGTGAGGAAGCTGAATTGGAAGCTAGAAAGCCACACAGAATTGTCTATGTCTCATGCGTAGGTTCGAGGGATGATAGATACCATACCTACTGTTCAAGAATCTGCTGTATGTACATGGTCAAGCAGGCAATGTTACTGAAGGAGAAGTATCCAGATTTGGACGTATACATATTCTACATAGATGTGAGAACACCAGGTAAGGACTTTGACGAATATTACATGAGAGCGAGGAGAATGGGTATAAAGGTTATTAAGGGTAAAGTTGGTGGAGTGCAAAGATTACCAGATGAAAGGCTATGGGTCAGAGGGTATGATGCAGAAATTGGTAAACCAGTTGAGCTAATAGCTGATATGGTTGTATTGGCTACGGCAATAGAACCATCTGAAGGAACTATGGAGCTTGCAAGAAAGCTTGGAATAAACATAGGTGCTGAAGGATTCTTGAGGGAAAGACACACAAAGCTCTATCCAGTAGATACAATGACCGAAGGTATCTTCATAGCGGGATGTGCTCAAGGACCAAAGGACATACCAGATTCTGTTGCACAAGCTAAAGCAGCAGCAGCATCTGCAATGTCATTGATTGCACCAGGTAAAATGAAGGTTGAGGCCTTAGTTTCAGAGGTTGATAAGGATAAATGTTCTGGATGTGGTGTATGTGTACCATTGTGTCCTTATGGTGCAATAAGCATGATAAAGTACAACGAACATATGAGAGCTGAAATAAACCCAGCTCTTTGTAAGGGATGTGGAGTCTGTGCAGCAGCTTGTCCAAGCAAGGCTATAAAGCTACATGGATTTACATTCGAACAGGTATTGGCTCAGGTTAGGACATTAGCAAAGGGAGGTGTTGTGGAGGTGGAGTAAATGGAAGTTGAAGAAGGTATTCCTTCTGTTATTAATTTATCTAAGTTAGCGGAGAGAGAGGAAACTGAATTTGAAAAAAGAGTGGCTGAGACAATAGAGGAGTTGGGAGCAGAAAGAATAATGTACTGCATGCAGTGTGGAGCCTGTTCTTCCATTTGCCCACTTGCAAGAGTTGGATTTGAATGGTACAACAAGAAGCTAATTAAGGCATTGATATTGGGTTTGAGAGATGAACTATTGGATGATCCAACTCCTTGGGCTTGTGTTTCATGTAACAGATGCACAGAAATTTGTCCAAGAAGAGTTTCTCCATTTGAAGTAATGTTTGCAATGAGAAGGTTGATGGCAGAGGAATATGCCATTGGAACTCTTGCTATCGAAGGTTTGAGAGCTCTATATGAACATGGGCATGCTGTTTATATGACTGGAAGAGAGGCTAGAAAGAAGGTTGGATTACCAGAAAAACCACCAACAACAGACTCTGATCCCAAAGCGTTGGAGGAATTGAGAAAGATTTTGAAACAGACTAAATTGGCTGATTTAGGATTGGTTCCGATGGAGTGAGGTGAGATTATGAAGTACGGTTTATACTTGGGTTGTAATATACCGTTCAGTAGGCCAGATGTGGAAGTTTCAATGAGAAATATATTCCCAGCACTTGGGATTGAGCTCGATGATCTTGCGGGACAATCATGCTGCCCAACTTGGGGAACTATGCCTTCCGTAGATATAGTAGGATGGTGTGCAGTTGCTGCAAGGAATTTAGCATTGGGTGAAGAAAAGGGAATTGATCTAATGACTGCTTGCAACTCATGTTATGGTTCATTGAACGAGGCTAGACATAAAATGCTTACAAATCCAGAAATACATAAAAAAGTGAACGATATCTTGGCTACAATAGGAAGGAAATACGAAGGTAAAGCTAAATGCAGGCATGTAACTTGGGTTCTTTACAAGGATGTCGGATTAGAGAAGTTGAAGGAGAGTTTAAAGTACACCTTAGATGGAATTACAGTAGCTGTTCAGCCAGGATGCCACTTCTTATGGCCATCCGAAATCTATCCAGATAAGGAAGAAGATCCATTCAATCCGAAGGTGTTAAGAGAGATTTGCGAAGCAATGGGGGCAGATGCACCTTACTACACAAAACTGATAGAATGCTGTGGAATGGGTGCTTTGAGAAGTACTGATCCAGAGAAGTCTTTCATACTTGTAAAGGAGAAGATGGAGAATATAAAAGAAGAGATCGATGCTGATCTAATAGTTACAAGTTGTAGCTCATGCCTAATCCAGCTTGATGATGCACAAGAAAGATTGAGAAAAGATGGAAAGCTTAATTTCTCAATTCCAGTGTTACACTTGGTGCAGGTTATAGCTTTGTGCATGGGATTCGATCCAGAGAAGGTGGCTGGTATTTGTGAAACGCCAAGAGATGAGATAATTAAGAGAATTTTGGAGAATAAGAGGTGATTTTTATGAGTGAGGAATGGGAACCTAACATAATTTGTATTGCATGCAACTGGTGTACGTATCAAGCTGCAGATATGGCTGGAAGCTTAAGATATTCGTATCCACCAACTGTAAAAGTTGTAAGAGTTCCTTGCAGTGGAAGAGTTGAGCCAGAATTCATAGTTGAAGCTCTGATAAATGGGGCTGATGGCGTAATAATAGGTGGATGCCATCCTGGAGATTGCCATTATAAAGAGGGGAACTACAAGGCTTTAAGGAGGTTCAAGATGTTGCATAAGCTCCTTACTGAATTGGGTGTTGAGCCAGAGAGAGTTAGATTGGAGTGGATCAGCGGTTCAGAAGGTTTGAAGTTTGCTGAGGTAATGAAAGAGTTTGATGAGACTATAAGAAAGTTAGGGCCATTTAAGAGGTGATAAAATGGCTTTGAAACTTGCTTTTCTTTTAATTGGAGGATGTGGCGGTTGTGACATGTCTGTAGTGGATTTGTCAGAAAAACTTGTAGATGCTTTAGAACATCTAGAAATTGTTTTCTGGGCACCAACGGTTGCAGATGTTAAGTATAAGGATTTGGAGGCAATGCCAGATCAGTCTGTTGATCTAGGATTGATTGCAGGTATGGTTAGAAATAAGGAAAACGAACACCTAGTCAAAGTGATGAGGCAGAAGTGCAAGATAATTGTTGCATTCGGTGCTTGTGCTTCACTTGGTGGTATTCCAGGGATGGCAAATATGCATAAAAAAGAGGAGTTGTTTGAAAATGCCTATATAAAGAGTCCAAGTACTGACAATCCAGATAACGTAATTCCACAACCAGTAAGTAAAGAAGGTGAATTTGAGCTGACATTACCAGAATTCCTAGATTCTGTAAAACCAGTAGATGCCATAATAGATGTTGATTACTATGTTGGAGGATGCCCACCACATCACGATCATGTCGCAAGGATAGTTGAGGCTGTTGTTACTGGAAATTTACCACCTAAGGGATCATGGCTAACAAATGGAAAAGCTGTGTGTGATGTTTGTCCAAGAAATCCAGCTTTGAAGGGTGAAACAAGGGAATATGTATCTGAAGTTAAGAGGATGCATGAAGGAATGCCAGATGAAGAGAAGTGCCTACTCAATCAAGGATATCTCTGCTTAGGCCCAATAACGCAAGGTGATTGCGGTGCATCATGTCCAAAGGTAAATATAAGATGTGCTGGCTGTGGTGGTCCTATTCCACCAACATGGGACTTTGGATTGAGAGCTATAGGTGCAATTGGAGCAATTTTAGCTGATGAAAGCGTTGTTGATAATTTGCTAAATAAATATCCAGTACTTGCGAAGATACTGTATAGATATGCATTACCTAAAGCCTTAATAAGGAAGTGATTTTTATGCATATCTTTAAAAAAATTTTTGGTAAAAAGGAGGTGGAAGGTGTGAAGAAAATAGAGATTGAGCCTATGACTAGATTGGAAGGGCATGGTAAAATAGCCATATTTCTCGATGATAAGGGAAATGTGGCTGATGCGTTCTATCAAATAGTAGAATTCAGAGGCTATGAAACTTTTCTGAGGGGGATGCCTATAGAGGAAGTACCAAGAACGGTTTCAACGATCTGTGGTGTATGTAGAGCTATTCATCACACAGCATCGACAAAAGCTAGTGATGGTGTTTATGGTGTTGAGCCGACAGAAACAGCCAAGAAAATAAGGGAATTGTTCTTAAACGCACATCAAGTTGAAGATCATTGTGCAATATTGTATGCATTGGGACTACCAGATTTCGTAGTTGGAATTGAGGCTGATCCGGCAGAGAGAAATCTCGTAGGTCTTGTAAAGAAGGTAGGAGTTGATGTTGGTAAAACAGTTCTAAAGAAGAGGTTTGCAGCTGTTAAAGTTCTTGAAATGCTTGGAGGAAAGCCTATACACCCAGTTGCAGGATTACCAGGAGGATGGTCTAAGAGGGTAACGGAGGATGAGAGGAAGGAAATAGAGAGTTTGGCTAAGGAAATGGTAGAGTTGGGTGAGCTAACACTGCAAGTTTTTGAAGATGTAATTCTGAAGAACGAAAAGATGCTTGAACTTGTTACTGCTGACTATTACAGAGTTGTTGTTAACTACTTGGGAACGGTGGATGATGATGGTAAGGTAAATTATTACGATGGATGGCAGGTTGGAATTGATACTAAAGGAAACGAAGTTTTCAGATTTAAGGGTAAGGACTATCTCAATCACATAGCTGAAAGGGTTGTTCCTTGGAGCTATGTTAAGATGCCTTACTTCAAGCAGTTGGGATGGAAGGGATTTGTTGATGGTGAAGGTACAAGTTTGTACAGTGTAGGGCCATTGGCGAGATGTAATGTTGGTGAAATGAACACGCCAAAAGCTAAGGAAGCTCAGGATAAAATGTTTGATGTTTTGAAGGAGAGACCAATTCATTACATAATGGCTTACCACTGGGCAAGAGCGGTTGAACTTCTAAATGCTGCTGAAAGAGTTCTTGAGCTTTCACAAGATCCAGAAATAACAAGTCCTGATGTTAGAGCTGAGCTTGGAGAGGTAACTGGAGAAGGTGTAGGGATAGTTGAAGCTCCTCGTGGTACATTGATACATCACTACAAGACAGATGAAAACGGAATTGTTACAGATGTTAACTTAATAGTTGCAACAACTCATAACCACCCATCTATTAACATAGCAATAAAGAAGGCCGCACAGCACTTCATAAAGGAAGGCAAGGATATAAATGAAAAGCTGTTGAACTACATTGAAATTGCATACAGACCGTATGATATCTGCCAAGCTTGTGCATCCCATGCCTTGCCTGGAAGATATCCAATAGAGGTAACCATATACGATAGTGAAGGAGAAATTGTAAAAGTTCTCAGAAACTTCTAAATTTTTTATTTTATGAAAATTATAGTAATTGGTATAGGTAATCCCTTTCTTAAGGATGATTCAGTTGGATTGAGAGTTGCTGAGGAGATTAAAAATAGATTTGATGTAGATGTCGATTTTTTGACAAATACAGATTTTGACATAATTAACAAAATTTTGGGATACGATTTAGCAATAATAATAGATGCTATAAAATGTAAAAGTCAACCTGGAAGAATTCACATTTTAAGTGTAGATGATCTGTTTAAGGGTTACAATTTCAGTGGAACACATAGTATAGATCTTGCCACTAGTATAAAGATTGGTTACGAAATATTTGGTAAAGAGATGCCGAGTGATGTAAAAATTGTAGCTGTTGAAGTTGAAGATATAAATTTTGGTTATGAATGTTCGGAAAGTGTAAAGAAAGCTATACCAAAAGCTGTAGAAGTTGTTGAGAATTTATTGAAGAAAACAGATTAAAAGTTTTTATAAAATTCAATGTTATTCTCAAAGCGAAAGTAAATTAAACTTAGTCAGTATGATACACAATATCAAGGTGATGATATGAAATTACTGATATTTGGAGTAGGGGGAATGGGCAAATTCTTCAAGGATTTCTTTAAAGTTAGAGGATATTATGTAAGAGGTTACGATATAGTTGAAAGTAGGAGAGATGTTGAGTTGGAGGATATATCGAAATTTGACGTCATTTTTGTATGTGTTCCTATGGAGAATATAAAATCAGCATTGGAAGATATAAAGAAATTTGCAAATCCCAGAACTTTGATAGTTGACATATCAACAATAAAATCCGATATACTACCTTTATTTGATGAAAGTGGCTTTGACTACATGAGCATACACCCAATGTTCGGTCCAAAAAGTGATATAGGGCTATCCAATATAATAGTAGTTCACAGATCGGGTAGGGAAGAAGAAAATTTTATACTTGAGGAGTTTAAAAAAGCTGGAGCAATTATAAGTTATCTTTCAAGAGATGAACATGATAAAATAATGGCTGAAATACAGGGATTGAGTCATTTCATGCTCTTAGCTCTTGCAGATTATCTAAGAGAAAAAGTTAAGGATTATTTGAATTATGCTTCTCCCATATTCTGTGTCCTTTACAAACTTGCTTCAAGGATAATATCTCAAAACTGGAAAATGTATCTGAAAATTCAAAAGAATGCACAGACTGCAAGAGATAATTTTTTAAATTATTTAATTGAATTTAATGAGAGATTAAAAAGAGATGATGAATTTGAGAAGATTTTCAGAGATTTAAGGAGTTTCTATGTTGATAAGGGTGAAAGCACTATAATATTAGACTCTTATAAGGCCACATTGGACGTTAAAAGCCTTGACTTGCTAAGAGGATATATAAGAGCTTTGGACTCTCTAATACTCAGGCTTATAGAGAGAAGGGTTGAAAGTGGTAGAAGTATAGCTAAAATTAAGAAGGATAAAGAAGAACCGATTGAAATAACTGATATAGAGGAAATAAAGATAAGAGATTTGATTGAGAAAACAAATTTGAATCCAGTACTTATACATAAAGTATTCAAAAATATAATTACTCTGACCAAAGAGGAGGAATATAAGATTCTAAATTTGGGTAAAAAGATTGCTATACTTGGACCTATGGGTAGTTTTAGTGAGGAAATGGCTTTAAAGCTTATAGGATCAAGATTACCTCTAATCTACTGTAAGACTATAAACGAGATAATAAAGTCTGTTGAAAAGGGTAAAACCGAGTATGGACTATTACCAATTGAAAATTCCATAAATGGAACAGTTTTACCTGTATTGGATGCTCTCTTAAATTCAAATGTAGAAGTTTTCGGTGAATGCGAGTTAGATGTAATTCACTGTTTAACTGCTAAAAGGGAAATACCACTTAAAAATATAAAGATAATATATTCTCATCCCCAAGCCATAGCTCAATGCATAAACTTCATAAGCAATTATCTACCGCATGTTGAAATCAGATACACAACATCTACGAGTGATGCAATTGAAATGCTTGATGAAAATTCTGCTGCAATAACATCAGAATATGCAGCAAGGTTGTACAGACTTTGCATATTGAGAAAGGGAATACAAGATGTAAAGGATAATGTAACAAGATTCTATTTAATAAGGAAAAAAGGTGGTAAGAGAAATGGGAGAATAACAGCAATGTTTTTCGGTGTTGAGGATAGAGTTGGTGCATTGAAAGATGTTTTAGAAGTTTTTTATGAAAAAGGAATAAATATGAGAAAACTTGAATCTAGACCAGCTAAGACTGGTTTGGGAGATTATATATTCTTTGTAGAGCTTGAAAAAGCTTTGAATGATGATGATTTGAAGGATTTGAGAAAAGTTACGACATTTTACAAAATAATAGGTATATTTGATAGAGTTGATCATTTGGATTTAAGTTGAAATTCCTAACAGAAATCCCAATATTGCTCCAGTGTTTATGAAAGGTAAGCCAGCATGAGCTCTCTTAAATCTTTCTGCAAGTATTAAGAGAACCAATAAACCCAGTGCTCCACCCATCAATGTAGTTAAAGCTGGCAACTTTATACCAAAGAATTTTGGAGAGTTAACAAAGGTTTGGGCTGAAACCGTTAGAATATTTGGAATTACAACATCACCAACACCTAGCATCGTTGGTTTATCATTAGATGGAATTATGAAGAGAAGGGGCAGCTTCAGATTTACAATACTCTCAGCTAAATTTATCATATGCTTAGTCTTATACACAGCAACTAAATCATAAATTGCAAGTATTATCATGAGTAAAATTACGGGAAATGGTTCCAAACTTATACCAAACATAGCTGTTATACCGCATGCCAAAATAAAAGCTGAAATATTGATTGTTAAGTTGTTTGGTTTTTTTATCAAAGCTAAGAGAATGAGTGAAGAGATTAAAATGGAGAGAGTTCCAAAGAAAGGATAGAAAACATAAAAAGCTGATAAAATTAAAAGAGAATACATCAATAACTTCAGAACTTTTTCACTCTTTGCAAGAATTAGCACAATTGCAGTGAAAGCAATTATTGCAATAAAATAAATTATTGAATTTGTTGGATCGGATGGATTTTCAAAAACTCTTACATTTGCAGATTCGTAACTTGGTGAAAAAATTAGAGCAATTAAACCAACAAGGGAAAATATAACAACCATCAAAAATCGGATACAACCACCTCCTCAATACCTTATGTATATTCTTTCACCTCTCAAAAGAGCTTCTTTAAGCATTTTACCAGCTTCCTTATCTTTTCTAATCTTTATCGTTCCCCTCCTACTTACAGCTACTGTGAACAAATATTCCCCATCTGCATATATTTGAACTGTCCTACCTTCAAGACCTCTCGCATGTATTATGTAATGTCTTGTATCTTCTTCAACTCTTGCTTCAATTGTAACTTCTTCATGAAGAGGTTCAACTTCAAGCTTGATCTTAAGCTCCTTCTCTATATTTTTAATCCTTCTTCCCCTTCTACCAATTAAACGTGGTATTTCCTCCTCAGGAACTTTTACAATAGCTTTTGTATTGCTTAGAACCTCTATTTCGTATCGAGAAACGTATCTACGTACAACCTCTTCAATCATTCTTTTAATTTCTTCAAGATTCTCCTCCTCAATGGGCATAACAACAACCTGCTCACCGTATGTATAGATCTCATATTCAACCTTTTTGGTTTCGAAATCAATAACCTCTATGACAGGTCTGGCCAGATCTTCTTCGGTCATCCCGTAAGGTACTTTAACTGTAAAGTTAAGCTCGTAGACCTTTTTTATTTTACCTTCATCTATAAATATAACTGTATCTACAACTTGAGGAATTATACCAAGTTCAACTCTCCCTATCAATCTTTGAATTGCATCTATTGCTCTTGTAGCATGAGTTACACCTATCATTCCAACTCCCGCTAAACGCATATCTGCAAATACTTGGAAATCGGAAGTTCTTCTCAATTCATCGTATATTGTATAATCAGGTCTAACGAGGAGTAAAATATCAGATGTTAGACTCATATCCCCTTCAAGAGGAGCATACTGAGTCACTTCTTCCCTTACCATCAAATCTCTTGGACTTTCCATAGTCTTCACAATGTATCCCATTTCCATGAGATAATTTGCAACACTGGCAGCAAATGTTGATTTACCAGCACCAGGTGGCCCAGCAATCAATATACCCCTCTGCTTTTCAACAAATCTCTTTTTCAATTCCTCACTTATACCATATTCATCAAGTGTAACCCTTGCAATTGGTCTAACAGCAGTAATTTCCATTCTATCGGCAAATGGCCTTTCCGCAATAGCAATTCTAAGATCTCTAAGCTGTACAATTGTACATCCCTTTCTTTCTATCTCAATACTACTATCTTCATCAATCCTTGCAACCTCAAGTATTTCATGTGCAATCTCTTGAAGTTCTTCAAGAGACATTGGCTCATCTCTTATCTTCACAAGTTTAAGTTTACCTATTTTTCCTCTCTTCGCAAAAGGTGGAACTCCATCTCTTAAATGAACACTTGCAGTATCAGGAGTAAAAAAATCCATAATTTTTATATTTTTAAGTTTTATTATTTCCTGTTTTAAGTAAATTGCATCTATACCCTTGGCAATTGCAACGTAATATTGAACTTTGTCACAAGTTATGAGTGTAGCCCTTTCCTCCTCAGCAATTTTTCTAATCATGTTATCTATTTCACCACTTTTGGCAAGTTTGATTTGATCAACAGTTGGTCTCTCACCCAAGAACAGAACATCAAAACCTTTCTTCTCCGCCACCTCCCTAATTCTCCTAACCTCTTCCAATCCCTTAAATCCAGTCATTTTACCCCTGTTGGCCTGTGCCTCTAACTCAGCTATAGCCGGTTCAGGTATGATAACAGTACCAGCTAGTTCCCCACTTTCGAGCATTTTTGAAACTCTTCCATCAATTAGAGCACTTGTATCTACTACATACTTCACATCCTCATTTTTTTGAGAAAATACTTAACACTTTTGAACTTTGAACTATGCTATATGATAACACATAAAGCACCCACCCCTTTATTTCCTGTGGAAAATTCAGTTGAAGATAGTTGTAAAAATCGAAAATTGTTAAATTTAAAAATCTTTAAAATTTTCTTTATTTAATTTTTCAAGAATAATTAACAACTTTATAGATAAATCTACCAAATTATTTAAACAATCAACACTTTCACAATCATTCATTTTCAGTATTAAATCGAGAAGTTTCATTTTTATTATTTCTCTTGCTTTATGATAATTTGGACTCTCAACTTTCCTTAACTCTAACTTTTCATCCTTCTTTTCTTGTAAAGGTTCAACCGTACCGTTATCATTGATCTTAAATAACTTTTTACAAGAAGGACACATTATCTTTCCTTCATATTGGAACAAAGGCATTCTGCACTCATCGCAATGATATGCCAACATCTTTGCACCTTTATAAAGTAACTCAACAGCTTCCGAAATACTTTTATCTCTCACAATACATAGATGGTTGGTAGGAATATAAAAAAATTCGGTTTTGAGGGGTGGTAGTATGGAGGATGTATTGAAGGCAGTATTAGATGCGCTTGATAGAATAATTCAAGATGATTCTGTCCCAAGAAATGTAAGAAGAGTTGCAAGTGAAATAAAAAACGATTTGATAAGAAATAGAGAGAATATAGCTGTAAAAGCTGCAACAGCTATATCTACACTTGAAGATTTGTCAGCAAATCCAAATCTACCTATGCATGTTAGAACTTTAATTTGGAATCTTTCAAGTCTTCTTGAAAAATTAACAGTTGAAAAATAATAAAATCTTTATAAATTTGTAGATAAGTAGTTGTATCAATTCGTACCTTGTTGATTAAATTTCATGTTGTATGATTTATAGATCATACATAAATAAAAATTAAATTCACCTAAATTATTTTTAATTTTATATACTTAGTACGTGTAAATACAACCACATTGTATAGCTAATGGTGTTTTTCGATTTCCACAGGAAATAAAGGGGTGGGTGCTTTATGTGTTATCATATAGCATAGTTCAAAGCACAATGATAAAAATACCCTTTAATTGAATCTAAGTCATGACACCTAAAGATGCTTTAGAAATTGCTATGAAGGTATGTGAATCTGTAAAATCTGAAGTTCTGAAGATAAATAGTAATAGTTGTGGTTTAATCGTTGGTATTGGGAAGAATGGTACTCCTACCAAGATGATAGATGCTGTAGCTGAAAAGACAGCTCTCAATATCTTGAGAGAGTATGATGTCAAGGTTATAACTGAAGAATCGGGTGTTGTGGGTGAGGGAGATATTGTAGTTTCACTCGATCCCATTGATGGAACATTCAATGCAGTAAAAAACATACCCCTTTTTTCATTATCAATATGCTTTTCTTACAGTTACAAATTTAAGGATATATTTTGTGCTTATGTATGTAACATAGCTACTGACGATGAATACTATTCAATCAATGGTAAATCCTTCAAAAACGGAGTAAGAATACATGTTTCAAATGTAGAAAATTTAGAAAATGCAAATGTGCTCTTTTACTATCCTCAAAAACAGTATCCTTTCAAAAGGATAAGAATTCTTGGTAGTGCTTCACTTGAAATATGCTATGTTGCTGATGGAACTTTCGATGCTTTTGTTGATATTCGTTTAAAAAATGGAAGAGGTTTTCTAAGACCTTTTGATGTCTGCTCTGCACTCTTCATAGCTAAGAATGCTGGTGCAAAAGTGACGGATCATAGGGGAAGAGAATTGGATGATAAGATGCTTACGATGGATGAAAGATACACTTTAGTTGTATCAAATAAAATACTTCATGATAAAATTTTAAAGGTGATAATATGAGAGGGGCAATACTGTATAAACAAGATTCTGAAAAACTTGCATATGAAGTACATGATTTCCTAGTTTCTAATAATTACAGTGCTTGTATTATTAAAAATTTTGATAATTTAGAATCTTACGATTTTATAGTTATTGTGGGTGGGGATGGGACAATTCTGAAAGCTCTTCAAAACATTAAAAGCTGTCCACCAATATTTGCCATAAATACTGGACGAGTTGGCCTTTTAACACATTGCGAACCTCATGAGTACAAAAGTTTGTTGATCAAATCTCTTGAGAATTTCGAAGTGGAGGAGTTTATGAGATTGAAGTGTATTGTTAATGATGAAGAACTTTTAGCTTTGAATGAATTTGCAGTATTATGCTCCATTCCAGCTAAGCTTTTAGAAATGAAGATATACATTGATGATGTAATGATAGAATCGCTTAGATGTGATGGAGTATTGGTTTCAACACCTCTTGGATCCACTGCATATGCACTCTCAACAGGTGGACCTATCATAGATCCATATTTAAATTCTATTCTCATTGTTCCAGTTGCACCTTTCAAGTTGGGTTGGAAGCCGTGGGTTGTTAGAGATGAAAGAAAAATAAAATTGGAGTTTGATAAAAGTGTTTTTATAATTCCTGATGGTCAGAGAAGGGTAGAGTTTAGGAATAGTGTTACTATATCAAAATCTGAATATCCTGTAAGATTTTTTAAAGTGCAAAATCGTTTGGAAAGATTGGTAGGAAAATTGAGAAATATTTAAGCTTTAACAGACTTCAATATATTCTCTATTTCATCCATTATACTTTTAACATCTTCTTCTGTATATTTCTCCTTTTTCAATGTTAATACAAGTGCAACGGGAAAATCTGGAACATTGTAAGTTCTTACATATTTGGCAATCATTGTAGCTTTTCTTCTCGTCTTCGATCTAACAATTCTCGTTTCAGATTTCTTTTTGAAATTTGATAGTGTTACCAGGTCACCTTCTAAGTTCATCTTCAATATTCTATATGCAATCTTTGTTATTTTTTGGAGAACGAGATCAATATCTCCCCTATCGTATCTAACTATCTCCACTATGTGATACTTGTCTTCGGGATATTCTTCACTCAGTTGAGAAAAACTTAACCACTTTTCTTCCATGAAATTTCCTAGTTTAAAAAACTATATATTTCTAACTCTGATCTCTGCACCACTATTGTTCGGTTTAGATATGTACGTATTGTAATTTATATTTCTTTCATCAAAGTACTCTTCAAAGTATTTTAAAATATCTTTGGCGTTCGTATCCGTAACACTGTACACTGCTGGTCCCATTGAGCTCATACCAATTGCAAAATCAGTATTTTCTATTAGATTCCATATAATTCTACCATACTGATCTATTTCAATCTTTTTAAAACCTAGATACTGTATAGTCTTAAGAGATTCACAGAAAGAGTCCAAATCTTTCTCAACAACAGATGGTAAGAGCTTCATGAGTATTATATGACATAATGTTTTTACTTCCTCTATGGGTATTGGACAGTACTTCTCAAATACGTTTATCTCCCTTTTACCATGCATACCCTTCAATCTTGGAATTGCTACAACAATGTACCAATCTGGGAGCTCATACCTAGCTAAGACTTTTGGAGGTTTTGCTTTACTTGCAGATGATGGTAAAAAGTATGGTTTTTCTTTTAAAGAATGACCCCCATCTAGAACAAAACCTCCAGATTCGAATACTGCAACACCAATTCCAGAAGTACCACCCCTTCCCGTTATTTCTGCCAATTCTCTAACGCTCAAACCTAAATTGTAAATATCGTTAAAGGCTTTAGCAACAGCTAAACTTATCTGAGTTCCACTCCCCAAACCAACATGAGCTTCATAATCTTTTAAAACATTAACCTTCAATCCTTTACTGAATAAATTTCTTAAATTCGTAGCTACTCTTTCAAATCTATCCCTGTTAATTCCTCCTTCAACTTCTATCCCATCGAACTCCTCACAAACTATTTCGATATAAGGGTTTTTTAGAGCAAATCCTATACCACCATCAACTCTACCAATAGAGCCGTTCAGATCTATCAATGTTATGTGGATTCGTGATGGAGTTTTTATTTTTATCTTTGTCATTATCTGAATGAATTTCAATAATTTTAAAGAGTTTTCATTCTTAGCTTTCTTATAAAACCATCTTTAACAATTATAGCATTCGGTGCTATTGTGGCATCCTTTCCCTCAAAAAATCTAACGATTTCACTTGCTTGAATTGCGCAAGTCAAAGTATAATCTATGACATCCAAACTTATACTAGGTAATTCTACCTCCCAAAATCTTACAGAATCAGGTAGGAAAAATGAAACGAAGTTAGGCATGAATGGTATACCCAAATCGTAACAGACTTTTGAAAATAGAGTCATACTTTTATAAGCTACAACAACATCACACTTTCTCAACTGTAATTTACATTCTCTAATATCTTCTACCAGTGGATAGGATGTTATGTGTGCATCTGGCACATCGTATCCACACCCACTCAAAGTTACATCTATTTTTGCATCTGTTGTTGTGTAGAAGTCACCAATATATTTTATACTAAATCCCTTCCTAAAAAGAATTTCAGCAAGTAATCTGCATCCAACAATTCCTATTACATAATCACTGCTAATATATCACCAACCTCCACTCTTTCTCCTTCTTTTACAGTTATTTGCTTAACGATACCATCCTTAGGACTTTTTACTTCATTTTCCATCTTCATAGCTTCAAGTATGAATAACGTGTCTCCCTTTTTCACTTTTTCACCCTCCCTAACAATTATCTTTGTAATTACCCCTGGTAACATTGCTTTAACTGGCTCACCTTCAGAAATTTCAACCCTTCTTTCCTTCTTAATTTCAATTCTCTTAGGTAATATTTCGCCTGGTTTTCTTATTGTTACATCAAAGATCTTCTCATTCAATCTTACTCTATAACTTGTTCTGTTTAACCTTCTAACATAAACATCGTATTCATTTTCACCAATCTTAACTTTTAATCTCATCCCTTTCATACATACATTTTTGAGATAAAATACTTTCTAAAACTATTTATATTTCATATAGAGATTAGGGGAGTGGATGATTACGTGAAGAGAAAAAATCCCTTTGGATGGAATAACACAATTATATTGATATGCTTAATTATATATATTATTAAAATTATATGTTTATATTTTCTTAAATTTAATCCAATAGACATATTCCTTGCACTAAATCCAGCATACATATTACTTATGCCATGGCAAATTTTAACTAGTATATTTGTCCATGCAGATTTCTGGCATCTTTTTATAAATATGTTCGTTTTATTTTTCTTTGGATCTGAACTTGAAAGGAGGTTGGGAAGTAAAAAGTACTTGACAATATTTTTTGCCAGTGGAATATCTGGTAGTTTGGCTTATATTTTTTATTCATTTTTAACAAATCACTTTATTCCTGCTATGGGTGCTTCTGCAGCTATATTTGGTGTAATGGGTGCCTTAGCTATGATTGCACCTGAAACAAAGGTGATAATATTCCCCATACCCATTCCAATAAGCATAAGATTTGCAATAATGATATTTGCACTTTATGACTTAATTTTTCTACCCTTCACATACGGCACTGGTGTAGCTCACATATCCCATTTAGCTGGATTGGCTGTAGGATTGTATTTTGGTAGAAGGTATAGGGTTAGGAGGATATTTTATGGTTACTACTGAGCCAGTTGCAGTCTGGATCGAAAAGGAAAGATTTCATGAAGATGCTGTTGATTGCCTAACAGTTATACTGAGAACAAGAGGATGTTCTTGGAATAAGTGTTTGATGTGTGGTTATAGGAGAGATACGAATCATAGAATAAAAACATCAGATTTGATTTATCAGATCAACGAAGCACTTAAAAAGAAGGGTAAAGCTAAAGTATTGAAAATATTTACTTCTGGTAGTTTCTTTGAGTTGGATAAGGAATTTAGGGATTACGTATATGATAAAGTTAGGGAATATGAATTTGAGAAATTAATAGTGGAAAGTAGACCTGAATACGTTTATGAAATTGAAAAGGATGAGGATAAAATAAATTTTGAGCTTGAAGTTGGAATTGGATTGGAAACGAGCAATGATTTCATTAGAGAAATTTGTATAAATAAGGGATTTACATTTGAAGATTTTATAAGATCAGCCAAATATTTAAGAGATAAGGGGTTTAGAGTTAAAGCATACCTACTCCTTAAGCCTCCTTTTTTATCTGAGAGAGAAGCAATCGAAGATGCTTTGAAGTCTTTGGAAGATGTTAAGGAATATGTGGATGTTGTTTCTCTCAATCCAACAAACGTTCAATCAAATACTTACATTGAAATTCTCTGGAAGAAAGGCATGTACAGACCTCCTTGGCTTTGGAGTGTCATTGAGGTTTTGAAGAATGCTGATATTGAAATAATATCTGACCCAGTCGGAGCAGGAAGTTTAAGGGGGCCTCACAACTGTGGTAGGTGCGATAAAAAAGTAGTTAAAGCTATTAGGGATTTTTCACTCACTCAAGATAATTCAGTATTTGAAGATCTCAGTTGTAAATGCTTGAAAATTTGGAAAAAAATTTTAGAACTTGAGAATTACTCTCGCATACCATTAACGAGATGAAGTTAAGATTTGCTATAATGAGTTTAGATTTCTCATTAAATCTCTGTATATTCTCCCCTGAAGTCCGTGGAACCTTGAAAAACCTTCAGCATACTTCTGGTCTATTTCTGTTGTGTCAAATGAAGTCAGCTCTGGCTTATACAATGCAAAGTCCGAATGCCTTGCAACTGGTATTGCATTCCCTTTGAACAACATCACCTTTACCCATCCAGTAACTCTTTCTTGAGTTTTATCTATGAATGCGTTAAGGGCATCAAAAAGGGGATCGTTTGTTAAGCCATAATAAACCAATTCTGCCCATTCTTCTTCAACTATCGCTTTGAACTTAAGCTCCCTTCTGCTTAAAACTAGCCTTTCCAAATCCCTATGGGCTGTTATAAGAATTGTAGCTGCAGGATGTTCGTAACATTCTCTCGACTTCAATCCCAAAACTCTATCCTCTATTATATCTGTCCTGCCAACACCATGCTTACCACCAATTTCGTTAAGCTTTCTGATGATTTCAATCCCATTCATTCTCTCATCATTCAATGCAACTGGAATACCCCTTTCAAAATCAATCTTTAAAATTTCTGGCTCATCTGGAGCATCTTTAATATCTGTCGTCCACTCCCATATATCCTCTGGTAAAAATGTTGGATCTTCCAGCTTACCCCCCTCAATACTCCTGCTCCACAAGTTCTCATCAATACTGTAAGGCCTTTCTTTTGTTACTGGAACATCTATACCCCTTTCTTTAGCATATTCAATCTCCCATTCCCTCGTTAAATTCAAATCTCTCATCGGAGCTATAACCTTAAAATTGTACTGATAAAAAACATTTTCAAATCTTAGCTGATCGTTTCCCTTACCAGTACAACCGTGTGCAATAGCATCAGCTTTCTCCCTTTTTGCAATCTCAACAACCTTTTCAGCTATAATAGGTCTTGCCAAAGCAGTTCCCAAAACGTAGCCTTCATATTCTCCATTTGCCTTTATCAATTGCATCAATGCATTTGCAAAATCTTTCTTGGCATCAACTGTATAATGCTTGTCCGCATATCTCTTGCCTCTCTCTTCAGCTTCTCTAATATCTTCTTCTGGCTGTCCTATATCTACTGTTACAGTAATTACCTCATCAAAACCGTATTTCTCCTTTAGAAGGAATATTGCTACAGTTGTATCCAGTCCACCAGAATACGATAGAACCACCTTACTCATGCTCGAAGTTAGGTGTTGCTATTTAAAATTTTAGAACCTCTCTTATTTTCTTCAACACATCTTCAATTCCCTCTCCAGTAATGCTTGAAAAAGCTGGTAAATCCCTCTTATTGTGCAAATCTGCTTTGCTGTAAGCTACTATAACTGGAACATCGAAGTTCTCTTTAATCTCTTCCAGAAGTTTCATTTGAGGCTCTAAATTCATAGTAGGATCGATTATGAAAAGAATACAATTTGCCACATGCTTTAGGCAGAGAATAGCTTTCTTCTCAATCTCATTTCTCTTTTCAATAGGTCTGTCCAAAAGACCAGGAGTATCTATTATTTGAATTCTTTTATTCTTAAATTCTATGTATCCTACATGAATGCTTTTAGTTGTAAATGGATAGCTTGCAATCTCTGGTTTTACAGTTGAAACATTTGCAACAAAGCTAGATTTTCCTACATTGGGATATCCAGCAACAACTACAGTTGGCTCATCTGTTAGAGAGGGAATTTCTCTTAAATTCCTCTTTAGTTCGTTGAGAAATCTCAGTTCATCATCTATCTGTTCAATAATTGAAGAAATTCTGCCATATGCAGATCTCAAAACAAGAACTGGATTTTTACCCCCCTTAATTTCTCTAATAGACTTGTTTATTATCTTTTGTATAATATCGTTAGCCCAATTTAAGGCTGCTAAAGACTTCTTTATTCTTCTAATTCCCACTGTCAAATCTATCATTTCCTTATAAAATTCTGGTAATTTATCATAACTTGGATGCGATTTTATTATCTTATTGAAGTAATCTCTCAAAACGTTTGAAACCGTTGCAAGCTTATTTATAGCCCTTTCTCTTGGATTCTTACCACCCACCTTTGATGCCCTACCAAAGGCTTTATCTAAGAGTTCTTCAGATGTTAAAACTGTAGGTAACTTCTTTGCTTCAAGCATCAAAGCATCCCCCTCTTTTTGAAGAACTCCTCGTATTCTTTCAATCTACTTTTAACAACATCTACAATTCTCTTTATTATCTTAGTTGATGAACAGTATTCGCAATCTTCTTTAGCTCTAATTCTAATAACTCTTGTTTTCAAACCCCTTTTTCTCAACTCCTCTTCAAGCTTTTTCTCATCAAAATGTTGATCGTAACCCAAAACAATTATATCAGGTTTCAATTCCATTATAGGCTTGAAAATGTCTTTTTCATCTCCCAAAATAGCTTTATCAACTGGTTTCAATGCTGAAACAACTTTAACTCTCTGATTTTCTGGAATAATAGGTTTTGGCTTGTGTTTAACATTTCTTTCCCTAGCTACTATAACTATAAGCTCATCACCGAGCTTTTTGGCCTCTTCAAGGTATCTTATGTGTCCTGGATGTATTATGTCAAATGTTCCAGTTGCTACAACTCTGACCATGCAAAAGACGTTTCTAGTTATTGAATAAAATCGTTCCGCTTCGAAAAGTTATCTGTATTCACATCTTTTTTCAAAGCATTCTTTTCCTTGAACTTGCACAACTTTTC
>CAZKQI010000011.1:0-25182 GCA_964554855.1 uncultured archaeon
ATTCAAAAGTATGTAGGGATTTGCGATGGTGTTATAGTGGGAACTTACTTTAAAAGAAATGGAAGGGTTGATGAGGAAAGGGTTAGAAGGCTTATAAAAATAAGGAATGAATTGATAAAATCTAACAAATGAAAAATATTTAAATAATAGAATTTCAAGTTTTTCTGTGCTAAACGAAAAGGTTGTTGCTACAATAATAGCTGTAATTTTTGTTGTATCTGTTTCAACTGCACTTATATTGCCTCATGAAAAAAGAATGTACATTGAAAATGTAGATGTGAAAATTGCAAAAATTATGGACGATTCAGTAGATTTGATCTTTTTGATAAAGGTATCCAATAAAGATAATGCCACAGTCAAAATAATTGTTTACGATCTAAAGACAAATATACTTCTTGAAGAAACATCTTTTCCAGTAAAGAGTAAGGAAATCAACAAAACTTTAAGATTTGATAAAAGTAGGGATTACAAAGTTAAGATTGTATTGGAGAGTGGGAAGGTTTTGGATGTTAGATATATCAACTTAAGGTATCTAAATACTTTAATACCAAGTGAAAAGGAGTTGAAGATTGTTTTGAAGGATGTAGATTTCAAAATTCTTGGTGTTGAGGGAGATAAGGTCAAAGTTTTAGTTAGGTACTACTTCGATTCTTTAAGAGATTACAATGTAGATTTTCATGTTAAAGCAGTTCAGTACGAATCGAACGTTCTTACAGATGAGAAATGGGTTGAAGCAAAGCTTGAAGGTGGTAAAACTGTAATTGTTGAAACTAACATAAGTGTAGTCAAAAACTACTGCTATCTGATAAAACTTGAAGCATGGAGGAAAGATTCAATTGTAAAAATATGGAAATCAATCCTAAACCTATCACCTACAAAGAAGATTCCAAAAGAGGTTGTGGAAAAAGAGGTGGAATTTGAGGTAGAGAAGTTCATTTCTACTCCAACACCAAAACCAGAAATATATCCAGCTGTAATGGGAGAAGTTAGAAAACCAACTCCAGGATTTGAGATTTTAGCTTTGATTATAGCTGGAGGTGTTGTTCTATGCTTGAGGCGGTTAGGAAAGTTCTAATAGCTCTAACTTTGATAGTATTAGCTGTTGCAGTTTTTGGACTTTACATGTCCATCAACACGATAATAGACATGTTCATATACTACAAATATGCACCGATATACAAGGCTCTGATGAATATAGCTATAATTGTTCTTGCAATTTATGTTTTAAAGATCCTACTCTATGAGCACCGTCTTAAAAATTCTGAAAGCCCTTCAGGAGAGAAATAAAACATGTTCAGAATTGGCAAAGGAGATAGAAATATCCAGATCTACTGTATTCTATCACGTTCGAAGGTTGTGTAAAGCTGGATTGATTAAAAGGATTGAAAATGGAAATAAATTTGTGTACTATTCTTTGACTGAAAAAGGTAGAAAGATCGTTTGTTCCATTGCAATTTCAAGTGTATTTTCTTACATTCTAGCAACATTTTCCAATGAAGTGGAGTATTCCATCGAATACGGTAAATCTGTACCATTATCTAATTACTCAAGCTTTGAAACAAATTTCTACATAGCATTTGCATTGGCATTTGTTTTCATCTTCACAACAATTTACATCTCATGGAAATTACTTGAGGAGACTTAATATTTCAGCTTCAATTGTTTCCGAATCGAACAATCTGTGTTCTATTGCTCTACTTGGACAGCTTGAAGCACATACACCACATCCCATACAGAGAGAATCATCTATTCTAGCTATAACATGCCCATTCTTGCTTATCATTTCGATTGCTTGAACTGGACATAGGGGAACACAAATTCCGCAACCAGAACACTTTTCCTCATTAACACTAGCTATTGCCGGTTCAAGTTCAACGTAACCTCTGTTTATCATTGCCAAAGCTTGTCCTGCAGCAGATTCAGCCTGTGCTACCGAATCCTGAATATCCTTAGGCCCTTGAGCACATCCACAAACAAATATTCCCGGTGCAACTACTGTAGGTGCCAGCTTTGGATGTAACTCCTTGAAAAAACCATTCTCATCTAAAGGAACTTTCAACATTCTTGCCAGCTCTTTAACACCATCGGAAGGCTCTATAGCTGGAGACAGTATAACCATATCAAAAGGAATTCTCCTTATCTTACCTAAAAGAGTATCTTCCACAACAACTATAACCCTACCCTTCTTAATTTCCTCTTCCTCCTTCTCGTTAATAGGTATATCGGTAATTTCTGCAACTCTTCCTCTTATAGCCTTTATCTCCTGAAGAACTCTCTTGTAAAACTCTTCATATCCTTTCCCAAATGCTCTTATATCAATGTAAAAATTGTAAACTTCAGCATTTGTCCTCTCCTTTATCAAATGGGCAAGCTTCAATGAATACATACAGCAAACTCTGGAGCAATACTTCTTGTAATTCTCATCCCTACTTCCCACACAATGAATTATAGCAACTCTTTCGGGCTCAACACCATTGACAACTACTTTTCCACCAGTCGGCCCAGTTGAATTCAACATTCTCTCAACTTGCAATGCTGTAAATACATTTCTGTATCTTCCATAACCGTATTCCCTAATGACAGATGGATCGAAAAGCTTGAATCCCGTAGCTATTATTATTGCTCCAACTTCAACTTCCTCAATCCTTTCCTTCTGATTGAAATCTATTGCATCAGCTTCACAAACCTCCTCACAGTACATCGGACACTTGTTTGTTAAGAAGTATAGGCATTCATCTGGATTTATGTAAGGGCAGTTAGGGATTGCCTGAGGAAATGGCATGTGAATAGGCTTTCTGTATCCTATTTTCTCATCGAATTCAGATGGAATCATTGGATAATGCAAACAAGCTTCAACGCATTCCATACATCCCGTACAAACATCTTCCTTTATGAAACGAGGTTTAACTCTTATTTTAACCTTGAAATTACCGACAGATCCCCTTACATCTAAAATTTCAGAGTTTGTGAATAGCTTTATATTTTTGTTTTCTCTGACAGCTGTCATCTTTGGAGTTAAAATGCATGCAGAACAATCCAATGTCGGAAATGTCTTATCGAACTTTGCCATATTTCCTCCTATCGTTGGTTCCCTCTCAACCAAATAAACTTCAATACCAGCCTCAGCCAATAACAATGATGCTGAAATTCCAGCAATTCCACCTCCAATAACAAGAACCTTAGGAATGACACTTGCTTTTCTAACCTCTACGGGCTGATGTCTCTTAACTCTCTCCACAGCAGACCTTATTATTTTCTTGGCTTTTTCTGTAGCTTTAAATCTATCCTCATGAACCCAAGAACACTGTTCCCTTATATTGGCTATCTGCATGAAAAATGGGTTTAAACCAGATTCACTAACGGCTTTTCTGAATGTTCTCTCATGCAAACTTGGTGAACATGCGGCAACAACAACTCTGTCAAGGTTGTATTCTTTTATATCCTTTTTTATCAGTTCCTGACCAGGATTAGAACACATAAATCTGTAATCTCTTGCAACAACTACGTCATCCAAACCCCTTGCAAATTCAACCAATTCATTTATATCCAAAATTCCCGCTATATTGAAACCGCAATGACAAACATAAACACCAATTCTCATATTTACACCCCAAAGACTGAATGATATACAAGCTCAACTACATCCATAACTCTCAAGTTTCCATTAACAGATTTAACAGCTTCTTCAAGCATAATCTTACAGAATGGACATGAAACAGCCAAGATTTTTGCATTAACATTCATAGCTTCCCTAACTCTGAGAATTGCAGATTGAACTTCTCCAGCAACTATATTGCCACATCCACCACCACAGCATATCGACATTCTTCTATTGCTTGGCATTTCCACAAGCTTTAACCCAGGTATACTTCTCAAAATTTCCCTTGGAAGCTCATAAATTCCATTGTATCTTCCTAAAAAGCATGAATCATGGAAAGTTACTACTTCATTTAACTCATGCTTCAGTTCTATTTTTCCACTCTCAATAAGATCGTACAAAACTTCTAAGAAAAGCTTTACATCTATATTTGAATACTTCAGCATGTAATCGTTCTTGAATGTGTTGTAGCAGTGTGGGGAGTGAGTAAATATTTTATTAACACCATACTTTTTAAATCTCTTCAAGTTTTCTTCCATGAGAAGTTCAAATAAACCTTCTTCACCAATTCTCTTTACATCATTACCACAACAACCCTCTTCCCTCCCAAGAACTGCATAATTTAAATCGGCATAATTCAAAATTCTTGCTATCTTTTCAGTAACACCAATGACTCTTGAATCGAAGCTGTTAGCACAACCAACATACCAAAGCCATTCAAATTCTCCATCTTTTACAGTTTTTACTTTTACATCAATTTTTCTCATCCATTCCCCTCTCTTGGCACTACTGTATCCCCAAGGATTTCTCCTCCTATATATGTTCATGAGAAATTCCCCTATGTGTATTGGAACTTTCCCTTCTTCAACTGAAATCCTCTTTAATATAGACATGGCACTGCTCGGATTTGCAATTCTTGGACAGAATTCGTCACAAAGTTTACACTGAAGGCAGAGCCAAGCTTCCTCCAAGACCTTCTCTATCATCCCCCATCTTATATATAATATTACTTTCCTTGGAAAATTGCCATTTGAAACTGGACATAATCCACTACAATTTCCACATTGATAACACATTATAAGCCCATTTATCTTTATTTCCTCAATCACATTCTCATAAGAACTACTTACTTCCAATGTATCCATCCCTATTCACCTCCTATCTTTTCCAAAAGTAGTGGAACTATTTCCTCAACATCACCCACAACTCCATACCTTGCAATTCTGAAGATAGGTGCATTTTTATCCTTATTTATGGCAATGACATTCTTTGCCTTAACACCTTCAACATGCTCCATAGCCCCACTTATACCCAAAGCAAGGTACAGCTTTGGAGAAATAGTTCTTCCACTTCTTCCAACTTGCCTTGAAGGTGGAAGAATTCCCTGATCGACCAGAGGTCTAGAAGCTCCAACAACACCACCTAATACTTCTGCAAGCTCCTCCGCAAGATCGACAATATTTTGTGCTCCTCTTCCAACTCCTACAACAACATCTGCTTTCGTTATATCTACATCCAACTCGGGCTTAACTACTTCAATTAGCTCTATTTCATGATCAACATCAACATCAATTTTCTCAACTTTAACATCACCATCAACCTTTAATGGTTGAAATGAACCCTTATTGATAAGAAATATTCCACAATCTAACTCAATTTCAACAAAAACCTTTCCTCCATAAGATATTGCTTTAGCAGTAGAGTTTAGATCTAGACATGAAACTACAGTAGGCAATGCTAGAGCAAGATCAATTCCTATTGGTGTATTTCCTATCAAAACCTTCTTAGGTCTATACATTTCAACAATCTTTTTGAGGACATATCTATGTAAAGATGGATTGTTAAATCTCTCATCATCCACATGAAGAACTTTATCGCAAGCTCCAAATCCCTCAATCTCAGCTTTTCCTATTACAAGTGCCCAAACTTCATCATCTTTTGCAATCTCCTTAGCTTTACCAATAAGCTCATAAGTTATATCTGCAATCTTTCCCTCAAATGTCTCAGCATAAACCAAAATCATTTTATCAACCCCCTAATAACCTCAGCCAACTTTTCAGCAATCTCTTCTGGAGAACCTTCAATAAATTCAGTTTCGGGTTTGGGTGGTTCTATGAATTTTACATTCAATTCTACTTCCTCAATATCCAGATCAAGCTCCTCAATTTCTCTTTCCTGCATAATCTTTCTAAGCTTACTGAATGGAACGTATCTCGGTGGCTTCTCCAGAGATATTATTCCAAAAACAGCTGGTTTCTTTACTTTGAGAACAAGATATATTCCTCCAAGCTCTTTCTTAACGATTGCATAATCTCCATCAATATCCACACTCCTTACACCACCGACATAAGGAATATTCAATAAATCAGAAACTATAGCTCCAAATACACCGTAATACTCATCAACTGATAGAGTTCCAGTCAAAATCAAATCATACTTTCTAAGGAAATCAGAAAGTGCTTTTGCAATACTGTAACTTGTCGTCTTTGGTATTAAGACCTTGTAAGCATTATCCACACCCTTTGCAAGTGCCATGTAGAGCGCTTCATCTATATCATCGTATGCATCTTCATTTGCCAGACCAATAACATCTACACCAAATCCATACTTTTCCTTGAGAGTTACAGCTTGCTCAACTGCGTATTCATCAAGCTCGTTTGCTATGTACTTGTAAGGCACTACTTCCCTCTCCTCTATCTCCAAACCCTCAACCAAATCTGGAACAGCTCTAACTATTACTCCTATCATCTCAACGCCTCCAGCATTATTTCAGATATGTCCATAACTCTAAGATCCAAGTCAAGAACCTTTATAGCATCTTCAAGCATTGGTATATCTAGAATGCACGAAGTAACAATTACATCAACACCAAGCTCTTTAGCTTCTTTCACCCTTCTCTCAGCAGGTCTTTCATTAACTCTATTCCTCACCAAGCTATCCAACCAAATTCCTCCACCACCAGCACCGCAACAAAGAGATAATTCTCTATTTCTTTTCATCTCTACAAATTTAACTCCAATTCTATTCAGAATTATTCTTGCAGATTGATAATCCCCATTTTTCCTACCTAAGAAACAAGGATCATGGTAAGTTACTTTGTAATCCAACTTTTCAAACTCGAAGTTTTCTATCTGTTCTGCGAAAAATTGAGAATGATGTAGGACATTTGCACTGAATCCAAACTTAGGATATTCATTTTTTAGGGAATTGAAAGCGTGAGCATCTGGTGTCACAATCTTGTTAAATTCATATTTATTAAATAATTTTATATTTTTTATAGCTAAATTTTCAAATAAGCCAAACTCACCAAGTAATCTACAATGATCACCAATACATCTTTCATTCTTAAGAATTGCAAAATCAACACCCAATATTTTAAATAACTTTGAAATGGATTTTGTTACCTCTCTACATCTGCTATGATAAGAACCGTAACATTCAGGTAAAAACAAAATATCTGTTCTCTTTACATTTTCTAAAATAGGTACTTCAAAATCAACCTCATCAATCCAGCTTATCCTTTCCCTCTGAGGTAATCCGAATGGATTTCCATATCTCATTAAATTTGTTAGCGTTCTGGATAATTCTTCTGGAACATTCCTTTCTAAAGCAATCTCCCTTATCTTCGGCAGAACTTCATCAGTAATTTTTATACCACTCGGACATCTGTATGTACAGAGATAGCATGATGAACAAAGCCAAATAGTATCTGTAAACGTTAAATCACCAATATTGGACATTAACACAAGCATTCGTGGTGTGAAATCAAGAGATTCTCCATACGGACAAGATCCACTACATACACCACATTGTATACAAGGGTTCATCAAAATGTTAATGATAGATCATGTGATTTAAGCTTTTCTGTTATTGTCGTAAAAAATTATCATAATTCGACAAAATTTAAACAAAAATTCGACAATTTATTTATCCAGACCGTACCTTATTGCATTCTCATCCGCAATCTTCTGCAATTCCGCAATTACTCTTCTTCCCTCTGGATGCTTAAATAGATGCCTAAATCTACCCTGAACTTTTAGATATTCTTCAACGGGCTTTCTTTTTTTTATCTTCTTAACTCTAATCAACCTACCATATTCAAACTCCACTATGGGGAATAAAGCTGTTTCATAAGCCAATTTTGCAACATTAACCGTTTTTGAAGGATCAAAATACCATCCAGTAGGACATGGACAGTGAACATGAATGTATTTAGCTCCTCTAAACTCAATAGCCTTCTTAGCCTTTCTCCTCAAATCTCTTGGAAATCCAACAGATGATGTTGCAACGTATGGTATTCCATGAGCCAATGCAAACGCAACCATATCCTTCCTTCTTCCAACCTTACCGGGAAGAATTTTTCCAGCTGGTGTTGTGGTTGTATATGCGTAAGGTGTAGTTGTTGAACTTTGTTGATTGCCAGTATTCATGTAAGCCTCATTATCCAAACAGATGTAAAGAACATTGTCATTTCTATGTAACATTGCAGATAAATTACCAACACCGATATCTGCAGTAGCACCGTCCCCAGCAAAAACTACAACATGACCCTCCTCTTCCCTCCCCAAAACTTCCAAAGCTGCAACAATTCCCGTAGCTACTGAAGGAGCATTTTCGAAGAGGGAATGTATGTAAGGAACCCCCCAAGCACTCTTACCATATTGTGAGCTTATTATTTCCAAACATCCAGTAGGATTTACAACAAAACATTTACCATCTAAAGCTTCAACAACATTTTTAACTGCTATCGGTAAAGGACAACCATAGCAAGCACTATGTCCCTTTCCAAAGTACATCAATACAACACCTCCTCAAATTCCCTCAAACCTTCGAAGCTATACTTTTCAGCCTTACCTTCCATAACCTTAGATATGCACTTCTCTATCAAGCTTCTTGGAACATCTCTACCACCCAATCCAACTATGAAAGAGTAAATACTTGGTGATTCACCGTAGAGAGCATTTCTAATCTCCATGGATAATATACCCTCATATCCAAATGAAACTGCTCTATCGAAAACTATTACATTTTCACAATCTTTCAAAGACTTTCTTATTTCTTCACTTGGGAAAGGCCTGTAAGTTCTAATCTTCATATATCCAACATTTAACTTCTCTGAAACATCCTTTATATTTCCCATCAAGGAACCCATTGCAACCAGAACGGTTTTACCTTCCTTAAACTCTATAAGTCCTCCCCAATCTCTTTTTATCTCTGCCCATTCCCTAAAAACTCTTTCAATAGTCTCCTTTGCTTTTAGCATATCTTTATGCATTCTATATCTAAACTCCATGTAGCAGTTTGGAGGTGCATAAGAACCAAATGTTAGAGGTTTTTCTACCGATAACTTTAGGGGAGGATCGTATGGAGGCAAAAAACTATCTACAATATCTTGATCGAGAAGTTCTACAGGCTCATATGCATGTGTAAGTTTAAAACCATCCATACAAATCATTGTAGGAAACATTGTGCTTTCCGCAATTTTGTAAGCTTGTGGAATGATTTCATGTGCCTCTTGATTATCTTCAACGTATATTTGTATTATACCAGCATCTCTCAAAGCCATACTGTCCTGAAGATCGTTCCATATGCTTAGGGGTGCAGATAATGCTCTATTAGTATTAACAATTACTATTGGCAATCTCATACCAGCTGCATTAAATAAAACTTCACTCATTAAGATCAATCCCTGAGAGCATGTTGCTGTAAATGTTCTTGCTCCAGTAGCTGAAGCTCCGACAAGTATTGAGGCTGCATCGAACTCTGATTCTGCAGTTATGTATTTGCAATTTTCAAGCTCACCATTTGCATACATTTCGGCAAGATTTTCCACAATCTCAGTTTGAGGTGTTATTGGATAGGCACATATTACATCGGGTTTACATAGTTTTACAGCATATGCAACAGCATAAAAACCTCTGACAACTTTCTTCATTCAATCACCTTCTCAACCATCTCTATTGCATTTGCAGGACATATTTCACTGCAAATTCCGCATCCCTTGCAATAATCGTAATCTATCTTGGCAAATCTTCTCTCCTCAAATTTCACCATCTCTATACATAAATCTGGACAACACATGTAACACTCTCCACAGCCAATACATCTATCAACATCTATCTCAGGAACTTTTACAGCCCAGCTTCCAGTTTTATTTTCAAGGGATTCGAGCGGTCTCGATACCGCTCCTAAGCTTATCCGCATAAGTCTCAGCCTCCTTATATGCCCTTTCAACAACATCAACATTTTTATTTGCTATCTCTTCCCCCTTTTTCTCAAACCATTCATAAATTGTTTCCTTTAATGTTTCAAGTTTTACTATTTTTGTGAAACCAGCAAATGCTCCAACCATGGTTGTATTTGTTATAGGTCTACCTAATACTTCTAAAGCAATCTTTGTCGCATCAAGAGTCAAAACTTTATCCCAATCTGTCTTTTTCTTTGCTTTTTCTTTATCTGGATAATTTGCAATCAACCATCCTTTCAATCCAGTAATAACATCTTTTCCAACTAAAGTTGGATCTAAAACAACTACATAATCGGGTTCATAGATTTCATCCCTATCATATATTTTGCCTTCTGAAATTCTGAGATATGATACAACTGGCCCTCCTCTCTTCTCAGCACCGAACATGGGAAAGGATAATGTCCAATAACCTTCCTTAAATGCAGCAACAGCCAATATATCCGCAGCTGTAACGACACCTTGTCCACCCCTACCATGAAATCTGACCCCAATAATACTGATCACCTCTCCTCAAATTCTCATTCGATTTTTAAGATTTATCATTATTAATCATTTGATTCAGAGTATGGTGGGCACGCCTCGGGTCGATCCGCCTTACAGAGTGCCATTCGGTTGAGCCTCTCCTCCCCGCACCCCCGAGAGCGCCGGTCGTCCGGGGTGAGCTTGCTCCCTTCCGGGCCTGGGCCATTCCCCCCGGCAAACACGGCGGTGCATCCCTCCAGATGCACCAACCGTGACCGCCGACCCCTCGGGACGGGGATTCTGCAAGGCTCAACCGAACGGGTAAACTCTGCTCGGCGGACCTTCCCTCGGCTTCGGCCCCCGCATATCGACGGTTTCGGGTTACAGGGGACGCCGAACCCCCCGGCCTAGCCCACCAATATTATTAGGATAAGATCTATTAAAATGTTTTCTTAAGTATGGTATGGTCTCAATCGATGATATCATTAAAGATAAGAAGAGCGGGCAAACAGCAATAATTAGAAAGACATTAGAATTGTTGAAAAGTTTAGAAACTGATGAGTACTTAGAGGTTTGTAAAAGGATAATTGAGGCCCATAAGTTTATGGCGGGATTGAAATGGATATACGAGAAGTTGAGAGAAGGTATAGATATTGAAGAGATTGAAAAAGAAATTGTTGAAGAGGATATAAGGGCTATTAAGATTGTTGAAGAGATTGTTGAAGATAAAACAGTTGTTACATTAAGTAGAAGTCATACGCTTGAAAAAGGATTGCTGAAAGCTTCAAAAGTCATAGTTCTGGAATCTTCGCCAAGAAAGGAAGGAATTGACATGGCAAGATATTTAAAGGGAAGAGGTATAGATGTAAGAGTATTTCCTGATTGTGCGGTAGCTTATGCTGTCAAATGTTGCGACATTGCGATAGTAGGAGCTGATGCAGTTTATAGAAATGGAATAATAAATAAAGTAGGAACTTTGCCTCTAGCTCTATGTTGCAATCATCTCTCAAAAGATTGTTACGCTGTTGCACAATCTTACAAGTTTGTTGATGAAGAATACACTGAGATTTCTTTCAGTGATAAGTTTGAAGAAGATTTACTGTTTGAATTTGTTCCAATAAATCTAATAAAGGTTTAAGGGGTTAAAGAATTATGTATTTCGTAATTGTCAGTGTTGGAAATGAAATTCTAAGTGGTGATATTGCAAACACCAACGCTACCTATATAGCAAGAAGACTAACTGAGAAAGGCCATAAAGTTATAAAGATGGTTGTAGTTCCAGATGATGTTAATGCTATTGCTGAAGAAGTGAAAAATCATCTAAAGCATTTTGTAATAGTTACTGGTGGATTGGGTGCAACTCATGACGATGTTACGACAGAGGGAATTGCAAAAGCTCTAAATAAAAAATTAATAGTCTATAAAGATGTTTTCAGGGAATTGAAATCGAGATTTCCAAATGCTAACGATTTTGCACTCAAGAAAGTCTGTACTTTTCCAGAAGGTGCTGAAGTGATTGGGAATGATGTAGGTGTTGCACCGGGATATTTGATTGAAAATGTATTGGTTATGCCCGGTGTTCCGGCAGAAATGGAGGATGTATTTGAAAAAGTGCTTCCTAAGTTTGGAGAAAAAAGTTATTATGAAGAGACTCTAGTAGTTTACAAGAAGGAGAGTGAGATGCTTAAGGAACTCAATTACGTTGTTGAAAGATTTAAAGATGTTCAAATCGGGTCTTATCCAAAAGAGGGCTATGTTGTAATAAAGTTCTCTGGTGAAAGTTTGGAAAGGGTTAGAGAAGCTAAGAAAACATTGATGAACCTTCTAGGACTATGAGACCCTTCACATTCATAAACATTGCATCGAGTGTTGATGGCAAGATAAGCAATGAAAAGAGAGTTCAGGTTAGAATATCGTGTCAAGATGATTTGAAGAGAGTTGATGAGTTGAGAGCTAAAAGTGATGCTATAATGGTTGGAATTGGAACTGTTTTGGCTGATAATCCTAAATTGACAGTTAAGAGTGAGAAACTTAGATTGATGAGAGTAGAAAAGGATTTACCCCCAAATCCATTAAGAGTTATTGTTGACAGTAAATGTAGAATTCCACTAAGTGCAAAAGTACTGGATAAATCTGCGGAAACAATAGTTGCTGTTTCTAAAAATGCAAATCTTGAGAGAGTTGATGAACTTAGGAAAAGGGGTGTCAATGTTTTCATCGCTGGTGAAAATAAAGTAGATCTTAAGGAGTTAATGAATCATTTATATAAGAGAGGTGTTAGAACATTGATGGTAGAAGGTGGCTCAACTCTCAACTGGGCTTTACTTAAAGATGGCTTGGTCGATGAAATATATATTTATTATGGAAATATCATAATTGGGGGATTAAAATCTCCCACAATCGTTGATGGTAATAGCTTTGATCCGCCAATAAAGCTTAAGTTGATTTGTCTTGAAAGGATGGGAAATGGAATTCTTACAAAGTGGCGTGTATTGAGGTAGCTTTCAAAAATTTCGAAAAAGTTATCTATTTAAGATTTGTTGAAATGATATGACGCACCATGTAGTTTATGTTGTAGGACACATGAATCCAGACACAGATTCTGTCTGTTCTGCAATAGTGCTTGCACACCTATTAAATGAGTGGAGAAAGAAGGATGGACTAATAAAACTTGATAAAGAAGCAGTTCCAGCAATTCAAGGAGACCCAAATCCAGAGACAAGATTTGTGCTTGAGAAGTTTGGTTTTAATGTTCCAGAAAAGCTTGAGGATGCAGAAGGAAAAACATTGGTTTTGGTAGACTTCAGTGATAAATCTCAGGCTCCAAAGAACATTGAAAAGGCTGAGATTGTGGCAATAGTCGATCATCACAAAATTGGAGATATAACAACTCCAAATCCAATACTCTTCGTGAACTTGCCAGTAGGTTGTACTGGAACTGTGCTTAAATTGCTCTTTGACTGGACTGGAATTGAAATAACAAAGGAGCTTGCAGGACTCATGCTTGCCTCAATCCTTAGCGATACTGTAATATTCAAGTCCGCAACAACAACTGAGCTTGATAAGAAAGTGGCTGAAGAACTTGCAAAAATTGCTGGAATTGATGATATAACGAAGTTTGGAATAGATGTTAAGTCGAAACTTTCAGATGTTAGCGGTTTGAGTGCAAGGGAAATAATAACAAGAGACTTCAAGGACTTTGATATGAGTGGAAAGAAGGTGGGAATTGGTCAGATAGAACTTGTCGATCTCAACTTGATAAAGGATAGGACAGATGAAATATACGAAGAAATGATGAAGATGAAAGAGGAAGGAGGATATGCTGGAATATTCCTAATGCTTACAGACATAATGAAGGAGGGAACTGAGCTTTTAGTTATTACAGACTATCCAAAAGTTGTTGAAATAGCATTTGGTAAAAAACTTGAAGGTAAGAGTGTATGGCTTGAAGGAGTTATGTCAAGAAAGAAGCAGGTCGTACCTCCATTACAGAAGGCATTTGAGCAAGTTTAATTTTTATAATTTTTTAGTTTTTTTCAAACAAACATTTAAAAATGATTTGAGCAA
Organism: uncultured archaeon; assembly: GCA_964554855.1. Classification (GTDB taxonomy): domain Archaea; phylum Halobacteriota; class Archaeoglobi; order Archaeoglobales; family Archaeoglobaceae; genus Archaeoglobus_B. Next base: position 13,875 of record CAZKQI010000011.1, read on the forward strand.
TTATGTTTATGCCAGGTATAGTTCCTCATAGGCATTGTTTAGTTTGTGGTAAGGCCATAGAACCAGATCAAAACTTTTGCAGTGATGAATGCAAGAAAGTATGGGATAAAGAGAAAAAGAGACAGAGAAACTTCTCATTGATAATGCTTGCATTACTGTTCATACTACTGTTTCTGATATTCTACACAACACCTTCTTACAAATGATTTATAGCATTTTCAAAAATTCATCCAATGTCATAACACTCTGTTCCTGAGTTCTCAAGTCTTTAACAGCAATTTTACCTTCTTTAAGTTCTTTTTCTCCTACAATTACTGCATAATCAGCTGAAATGTCATTTGCATAACTCAACTGCTTCTTAACACTCCTCTCCATAACATCCGTTATAACGACTGCCTTAGACCTTATGGCATTGGCAATCTTCAAAGATTCCTTCTCCAATCCCTTAAAGCTCACTACTACAACTTTTATAGGTTTTTTAACCTCAATCTCACAAATTTCGGCAATTCTATCGAAACCCAAAGCAAAGCCAGTAGCTGGAACGTTATCCCCTCCAAAGAGATGAGCTAAACGGTAACTTCCACCACCGCAAATCTGATTTTGAGCACCTAAACCTTCAGCATAAGCTTCGAAGACTATGCCAGTGTAGTAATCAAGTCCCCTCGCAATTCCCAAGTCAATCTTGAATTCAATTCCCAACTCTTCCAAAGTTTTAGCTACTCTCTCAATGTGTGTAAAATCAAAATCTGGAATTATCTCTTTAGCCTCTTCTATAACATCCGCATCACCTACAAGCTCTATTATGGGATAAACAATCTCCTTAAGATTTTCCCTTCCAATTTCACTTAGGTAATTGTCAAGTGTATCCAAATCCTTCTTGTCTATCAACCTCATTATTCTATCAGCAACATTTTCATCCAAATCTCTCAATACATGCCTCAACAAGCCAACATACCCAACATGAAGATCGAATTTAATATTTAAAGTATCCATTATCTCGTAAGCTAAGCTTATAACTTCAACATCGGCCAAATAGCTTTCAGAACCTATCAACTCAACTCCAAACTGCCAAAACTCTCTATATCTACCTTTCTGAGGTCTCTCATAGCGGAAGCAGTTTGCAAAGTAGTAGAATCTTAGGGGTTTTGGCATTCCCATACACTCATTTACATACATTCTCATTACTGGTGCCGTCAACTCAGGTCTCAAAGCCAAATACCTTCCACCCTTATCTTTGAAAGCATATATCTCCTCAACTATTTCTTCACCAGATTTTATTGTGAAAAGTTCTAAATGCTCAAAAGTAGGTGTCAAAACTTCCCTGTAACCATAGCTTTCAGCAATTTGCCTCATGATTTTCTCAATAGCTTTCCTTTTCTCCATCTCATTAGGCAAAATGTCCCTCGTTCCCCTTGGCCTTTCGATTTTCACGAAGGGATTTTGAGTTTGAAATTTTAAAATTTTGCAAAGTTAGATATAAGTTAAGTGAACTTTGTACATGCAACTCAAGTGCAATGGGATTAAGGAAGGTAAGAACGGTTTGGGAATTGTTGTTTATGAGGGGAATGTTGCAGGAGTTTTCACTCAAAACAGGTTTAAATCTCCTTCAGTTATTGTAACTGAGGAACATATTAAAAATGGTTTCATAGAGGGAATAATTGCAAACAGTGGTAATGCAAATGCATTTACTGGAAAGAAGGGATATAGGAATGCAAAGAGGATGTGCCAGCTTTTGGCTGAGAAGTTAAAGACAGATACTGAGAATATTGCAGTAGCTTCAACTGGAGTAATAGGTGTTCAGCTTAACATGGAATGGATAGAATCAAAGTTCGAGAAAGTTTACGCTGGTTTGGGAAAGGATATCATGGCTTTTGCAAAATCCATAATGACAACTGACAGATTCCCAAAATTTGCAAGATACGAGGAGGAATTTAAAATATATGGAGTTTGCAAAGGTGCTGGAATGATACACCCAAATATGGCAACTATGTTGGCTTTCATATTTACAGATGCAAGATTTGAAGCTGTAGAACTTAAGGAGTTGCTCAGAAATGCTGTAAGGTATTCTTTCAATGTGATAAGCGTCGATGGGGAAACATCTACAAACGACATGGTTCTTCTTGTAGCAAAAGGTGAATGCGAAGTTGGTAGGGAAAGATTTCTGGAGGGTTTGAAAGAAGTATGTCTAAATTTGGCTAAGCAGATTGTGAGGGATGGGGAAGGTGCCACTAAGATTATCAAGGTCACAATAGTTAATGCTAAAAGTGAAGAAGAGGCTTTTAGGGGTGCGAGAACTATTGTAGCTTCAAATCTTGTAAAAACTGCTGTATTTGGTAATGATCCGAACTGGGGTAGAATAATTGCATCTTTGGGTTATTCTGAGATTGAAGTAAATGAAGAGCTTGATCTGAAGCTTTTGGGACATAAAAATGGTTATAGAGTTGGAGAGGTCGAACTTGTTAGGAATGGAGTTGGTTTGGGTAATGAGGATTTTGCTAGAGAGATTATGAAGAGAAGTGATGAGATAGAGTTTGTAATAGACTTAAAGATTGGAAATTGTAAAGGCTATGCTTACGGATGCGATTTGACTTACGATTATGTGAGAATAAATTCAGAATACACCACCTAATACCAATCTCTTCAGATCATCCCAAATTGAATCTATCCTCTTTTTTACATCATCATCCATTTCAACAACATCTGGCCACTCCCTTTCGTAACCTTCCTCCTTCAACTTCTTCGTTGCATCTATTCCAAGCTTACCACCCAAATTTTGTTTGTAAGTTGCATGATCCAAGCTGTCTATTGGGCAATCTGGAATTATTACAACATCCTTAGAAGGGTCGAAGCGAGTTGTAACTGCCCAAATGACCTCTCCAATATCATGAACATTAACATCCTCATCCACAACTATAACGATCTTTGTAAGTGAAAGCATACCCAAGCTCCAGAGTGCAAACATAACCTTTTTAGCATGTCCGGGATAGCGTTTTTTGATTGAAACAATGGCTAAGTTGTGGAAGCAACCTTCCACTGGTAAATTTATGTCAACTATTTCAGGATACACAAATTTAATTATGGGTAGAAAAATTCTTTCAGTAGCTTTTCCCAGCCAAGCATCTTCCATAGGTGGTTTGCCAACAACTGTTGCATGGTAGATAGGATTTTCTCTGTGCGTTATGCATTCAACATGAAAGACTGGATAAGGTTCAATTGGGGTATAATATCCAGTGTGATCTCCGAAAGGACCTTCTGGCCTAAGTTCATCGATTTTGACATATCCCTCCAAAACAATCTCAGCATTGGCTGGAACAAGTAAATCTACAGTTTCACATTCAACAAGCTTAACCCTCTTCCCCCTTACAAATCCAGCAAACATAAACTCGTTGAATGGTAATGGAGCAGTTGCAGAGTACAATACAGCTGGATCGACACCTATAGCTACAGCCACTTCAAGCCTATCCTTACCCAGCTCCTTAAGCTTTTTATAGTGCAAAGCTCCATGTTTATGAATCTGCCAATGCATTCCAGTTGTTCTCTCATCGAAAACTTGCATACGATACATCCCAACATTTAGCTCTTGTGTTTCAGGATCTTTCGTTATCACAATTGGTAACGTTATAAATCTTCCACCATCCTTAGGCCAGCATTTCAAAATGGGGAATTTCAGTAGATTTGGATTTTCCATTATAACCTCCTTACAAGCTCCCTTCCTAACCTTCTTAGGAATGAAGTTTACAAGTTCCTTAACTTTGCTCAAACCTTCAAAAATACGCTTGAATCTGAGAATATCCAATAATCTCTCACCAATCTCCTCAAATCTCTCAACTTCCAAAGCAATTTTCATTCTTCTCTCAGTTCCGAATGCATTCATCAAAACTGGAATGTCATAACCCTTCGGATTTTCAAAGAAAAGAGCTTTTCCACCAGCTTTTACAACTCTATCCGCTATTTCTGTCATTTCTAATATTGGGCTAACTTCATGCTTTATTCTTGCCAGTTCATTCTCATTCTCAAGCCTATCTATAAATTCTCTGAGATCTTCATAGGGCATAAAATTAGTAGTTTATCAATTGTTATTGTTTGCGATAATTAATGAGGGTAGAAAAAAATCTATACCTTGAGGAATGGCTTAAAATTATGGGTCACAAACTTGTATGCATTGAATGTGGAAAAGAGCATGATGAAAGCTCATACACTTGTGAATGTGGAGGACTTTTAGAAGTTAGATTTGAAGATGCTGAAATCGATTTTGAGCTTAATGGAAAAAACTTGAGCGTTTGGAAGTACCGATGTCTTTTACCAGTGAAAATTGAGCCTATAACTCTTAAGGAAGGTGGAACGCCATTGTATCGCTGTAAAAACATATCTAAGGATGTTGAACTCTATGTAAAGCATGAAGGATTGAATCCTTCAGGCTCTTTTAAAGATAGGGGTATGACCGTCGCTGTAACAAAAGCTTTGGAATTGGGAAAAAAAGCGGTAGCCTGTGCCTCAACTGGAAACACTTCAGCATCTATGGCCATGTATTCTGCTAAAGCTGGATTGAAAGCTTACGTCCTCTTACCAACTGGAAAGGTAGCTTTGGGCAAAGTTGCTCAAGCTTTAATGCACGGTGCCAAGGTTATAGCAATAAAGGGGAACTTTGATAGAGCTTTAGAGTTGGTTAGAGAAGTATGTGAAAAGATGGGATTTTACCTACTGAATTCTGTCAATCCTTTCAGGCTTGAAGGGCAAAAGACTATTGCTTTTGAAATAGTGGATGAAATTGGCGTTCCAGACTATGTAATTTTGCCTGTAGGTAATGCTGGGAACATATCCGCGATATGGAAGGGATTTAAGGAGCTTAAAAGGTTTGGATTGATAGATGAGCTTCCCAAAATGATCGGTGTTCAGTCTGAAGGTGCAAATCCCATCTACAAAGCTTTTTTGGAAAGGAAAGAAGATATAGAGCCTGTAAAGAATCCTGAAACTGTTGCAACTGCAATAAGGATAGGAAATCCAGTAAATGCTAAAAAAGCATTGAGAGCTATATACGAGTCAAATGGTTTGGCAATTCAGGTCAGTGATGATGAAATTTTGGAAGCACAGAAGGAATTGGCTAGAAAGGAGGGAATAGGGGTTGAGCCAGCTTCAGCATCAAGCCTTGCAGGGTTCAAGAAGTTGGTTGAGGATGGAGTGATATGTAAAGGGGATGTAGCAGTTTGTGTTGCAACTGGAAATCTATTGAAAGATCCTGAAACAGTCTTGAAAGTCTGTGGAAAACCTTTGGAAGTCAATGCAGATTTTAAAGAGATTGTGAAAATTTTATGATTGAACTTAAGAGGAAATTGATTCACTTCACTGGACTTACAGTTCCAATTATGTACATTTACTTTGGTAGAGATATTACATTATCATTCCTAATAATAATATTAGCTGTTTTTATAATTTTTGAATCTGTTAGATTGGATGCAAGGCTGAGAGAGGAGATAAAGAAAGCTTTAAAACTTTACATAAGAATTGAGGACTTTGAGAGGGTAATAGAAGAAATAACGAGAGCTCATGAGAGAGGGAGGATAGGAGCACATATCTACTTTGTTATCGGTGCTTTGTTTGTAGTTTGGTTTGCTCCAGAATTTTCTGTTGGTGTTATATCTGTTGCTGTTATTAGTGATACTTTAGCATCTTTAATTGGGAGATTTGGGAGGTTAAGATTTAAAAACAAATCCTTTGAAGGTTTTTTAGCTTATTTCATCTCAGCATTACTTATTTTAAACTATCTTAACTATCCCATGCCTTACATTATATCCCTAGCTGGAGCACTTGTCGAATTTCTCAGAATTCCGCCAGATGACAACTTTTCATGCCAAGTTGCCATGAGCATTACTGCAATAATCTTGAAATCTCTACCGTTACAATTTTAATCTATACGCTTATTCTATGAAAAATGGAAGAGGTTCACTGGGCCGATTCAATTGCTTACGATTTATTAAAAATTAGAAGAGATCACAAAATTGCAACTGGAATAACTCCTTCAGGTCCAATACACCTAGGAAATCTCAGAGAAATGCTTACAGCTGATGCTATAAGAAGAGCGATAATAGATAAGGGGGGAAGTGCAGAAATAATTTACATTGCAGATACTTTCGATCCTCTAAGGAGGAGATATCCATTTTTACCTAAGGAATATGAAAATTACGTTGGAATGCCCCTCAGCATAATACCAGATCCAGAAGGATGTCACGAAAATTATGCTGAACACTATCTTCAACCATTCTTGGAATCTTTAGATATACTGAACATTCCAGTTAAGGTAAAAAAGGCTCATGAAATGTATGCAAATGGAGAATATGAGGAAGTTACAAAAGTTGCTTTAGAGAATAGAGATAAAATTGCTAAGATAATAGCTGAAGTTACTGGAAGAAGGCTCGAGGATGATTGGAGTCCTTTCATGCCCTTATGTAAAGACTGTAGGCGTTTTACTACGAAAGTAATAGGCTTTGAAGATAAAAGAGTTAGATATAAGTGTGATTGTGGTAGTGAGGGAGAGGTTAGCTTGAGAGAAGGTAAATTGGTTTGGCGTGTTGATTGGCCGGCAAGATGGAAAATATTGGGTATAACTTGCGAGCCTTTTGGCAAGGATCATGCATCTGCTGGAGGAAGTTACGATACTGGAAAGAGAATTGCCAAGGAAATTTATGGAATAAATCCTCCCTATCCAGTTCCTTATGAATGGATAAATCTCAAAGGAGTTGGTGCTATGAGTTCATCTAAGGGTGTTGTTGTTCCAGTTAGGGAATTTGTTGAAATTGTTCCACCCGAAATTGTAAGGTATATTATAGTGAGAGTCAAACCGAAAAAACATATAGATTTTGATCCAGCAAATCTCTTGGATTTAGTAGATGAGTTTGAAGAAGGTTTGAAGAAGGGAGATAGATCTGTTCAGCTTTCCATGATAAATACTTATGGTGATGTTCCATTCAGACATCTCATAGTTGTTGGGCAGATTGCAAAATGGGATATGAAGAAAATGATGGAAATACTTGAGAGAAATGGATACAAGATTGATGTTAAAGATGTGGAAAGAAGGTTAAGATATGCTAGAAATTGGCTTGAGAAGTTTGCAAGTGAAAGACTTAAGTTTGAAATTGCTGAAGATATTGAAAAGGATATTTTCAGTGAAGAGGAGATTATATTCTTAAAAGAATTTGCGAAATCTTTAGAAGAAAATATGAATGCTGAAGATATACACAACAAGGTTTATGAAGTTGCAAATTCCTTAGGTATAAAGCCAGCAAAGGCATTTCAGGCAATTTATAAAGCTATATTGGGAAAAACTTATGGGCCAAGAGCTGGCTATTTCATAAAGACTTTGGGAGTTGATTGGTTCAAGGAGAGAGTTAGAAAAATATTAAAGTAATCCCTCTTTTTGCAATCCCTCGTATGCATCTGCAGCACAGTTGGTAATTAGAGTCATTGCTCTTCCAAGAGTTTCCATTGCAGAATCAACATCAACGAAGTCCACACTTGATAATATTTCGTAAACTCTCCTAAATCTTTCATCGTTTGTGGAATTGTAAGCTATACCAACTTCTACATTTAAAGCTGAGAAGAATTCTGAAACAACCCTCAAACCACCTTCAAACTCCTTATCCTTCAAATTTTCTAAAATTCTAACGAGTTTCATTCCTATTATAAGCTCTGACTTCAGCTTTTCCGAATACTGATAGAGCTTCAAAATATCTTTCATTGAGCAGATTCAAATTTGATAAATATAACAGTTACTGCTGAAATTTAAGATCTTCAAGAAGTCTAACTTTCTTCAAAATATCACCCTCTTTTGAATGAGGCGTTCTCAAAACCGTATCTTTAATCTTTTCAATCTCTCTAACTTCATCCGCAATCTTTCCAGCAACTTTCATCATTTCATGTGCAACTGCGCAGAGAGTTGTGAATTTATCTTTATCTTTTTCAACGAAACAAGCTTCATACGTTATTTTTGAAATACTCTCAGCTATTATGTAACTTGCAATTGCCTTAGCTTTTGCATACGGATTAGATATTCCAGAAAAATCTATTGCTACTTTGTAATCTACAATTATTTTTGGTAGATAATCTTCTTTCAAAGCTCTATTTATTTCGAACTGTATCAGCCTAACAACACCCGTTACTGCCAAAACCTTCAGAATATCAGAATTGTAAATAACCATTTCTGTAGGATCAAGAAACTCCCTCCTTGCACATATCATCGAGTCAGCTTTTACTACAATATATCCCCAACCACATCTATTTAACCATTCTCTACTTGATCTATCAGTTATCAATATTACCCTACCGCTTAGAATATCTGGATCTATGAATTTCTCAGCATTTGGGCATGTTACTATTTTTAAATCGAAATTATATTTTTCAATTTCTTTTAATATTTCAATATTTATTTTTGATCCTGATGAAATTATGAATGTTTCCAAATCATTCCTCATGGCAAGTTCATCCAGAATATACTCTAGAAGTATAGAAGAACCAATTGCACCTAATTTTGCAATTCCTACTTTCATTTACTCACCCCTTTAATTCTTTTACCAATCTCCTTAATTGCTTTTACCTTATCTCTACCTATCGGTGTTCCTACAACAAATAAATCTACATCCAAAGACTCAATTCTTGATACAACATCTCTAACACTTCCGTATATGCAAAAATCTTCTATTAGTTCCTCTTTTATTTGTAATTCATCAAATTTTCCCTTTGAAATTTTTTCCCTTATTCTCAAAACTTCATCAAAAGGTATTCCTCTTTTCTCTGCAAAATTCCTAGAACTTCCAGCTATTATAAAAGCTACAACAATTTTTGCAATTCTTTTTGCTCTATCGATATCTTCATCAACACATACTGGCATGCACAATCCAACAATCTTGTCTGTTTTTATTTTTGGTAATGTTGCATTCAAAATGACACCATCCCCCACCTCAAGTGCCAACTTTATCATTTTCTCCCCCTGTGCACCAACAAATATTGGAATACTTCTGGCAAATGGAATAATTCCATAACACTTGAAGATTTCACCTTCATAAGTTTTTCCTATCATCAAAGCCTTTATAAGTTCTACTGCTTCTCTGACAGTCTTTAAAGCTTTCTCTCTTTTTATTCCTAAAGAATTCAATGTCATTTTATCTCCAGCAGATATTGCCAAAACAGCCCTACCACCACTAATTTCATCCAATGTAAAAGCTGTAGATGCAATCAATGCTGGATGTGTTGTATATGGATTTGTAGCCCCAACACCTATCTTAGCCCTATTGGTTTTTAAGGCAATTGATGTTAAAATCGGAATTGGATTTCTGTTGTTGTAATGCTCAGTAATCCAAATGTAATCGTATCTGTAATCCTCAGCAACCTTAGCAAGATACTCTATTTCATAAAATGGTCTATCTGGCTTTAATTCAACTCCAAGCTCCATAAATAGCAAAAAGGCATAAACAATTTAAATTATTTGTATAAGGTTACGCCCGGGCCGGGATTTGAACCCGGGTCGCGGGCTCGACAGGCCCGCATGATAGGCCGGGCTACACCACCCGGGCTTAACCGCACTAGGCTTTGAGATTTTTAAATCTTTTGGAAAGAGTTAAATAGATTGTTTTAAGCTTTGAAAAAGATGTTTAAGTGTGTTAAGTATAGCTGGGATGAAGTTTACATGCTCTGCAAAGAGCTTGCAAGGAAAATAAAGAATTCAAAATTTAAACCAGATGTTATAGTTGCCATTGCAAGGGGAGGATGGATTCCCGCAAGAATTTTAGCAGATTTCTTATTTATCAAAGAACTTTATAGCGTTAAAGCGGAGCATTGGGGTATAGTTGCTACGGTAACTGGAAAAGCCAGAATAACTCAGCCATTGACAGTAGATTTAAAGGGGAAAAAAGTTCTTATTGTTGATGACGTTGCAGATACGGGAGAGACTATTGAAATTGTTGCAAAGCATGTTAAGGAGAAAGGTGCTAAAGAAGTTAAAACAGCTGTAATAGATTTTAAGCATACATCAAAATTTGTTCCAGATTATTATGCAAGGGAAATGGAAAGGTGGGCATGGATAGTTTATCCTTGGAGTATTTACGAAGATGTCAAAGATCTGATAGCTAAGATAGATGAAAAGGGAGATGCTGATGAGATAACTAAGAAATTGGAGGAAAAGTTCAATTTGAAGGTTGATCGCTCCGTTGTTGAGGATGTTTTGAAGGAACGATAAGTTTTAGTTATTATATCTAACTTATGTTCATGCAAGTCGAAGAGCTTAGAAGGTTGATTGATGTTGCTTCAGGTAGAAAAAAAGCGGATTTAGTGATCAAAAATGCCGAAATTGTAAATGTTTTGACTGAGGAATTCATAAAAGCTGATGTAGCTATTTGTGGAGACAAGATTGCTGGAATTGGTAGTTACGATGGAATGAAAGAGATAGATGGTGAAGGTCTTTATGCAGTTCCCGGATTAATAGATGGTCATACACATTTGGAGATGTCTATGCTCAGTGTTACGGAATTTGCTCGATTGATTGTGCCAAGAGGAAATACGAGTGTTGTTGCCGATCCGCATGAGATTGCAAATGTTTTGGGTAAAGATGGTATAAGAGTTTTGATTGAAGAAGCTAAGACAACACCTCTCAAGGTATTTTTTGAAGTTCCATCTTGCGTTCCATCATCTCCCTTAGAAAGTTCTGGGGCAATTATAAAAGCTGATGACGTTGCAGAGATTTTGAAATGGGATGATGTGATAGGATTGGCTGAGGTTATGAACTATCCTGGTGTTATCAATTGTGATGAGGAGGTTTTGAAGAAGATTGTTTTTGCCAGAGAGAAGAAAAAAATCGTTGATGGTCATTGTCCAATGCTCAGTGGCAAGGATTTAAATGCTTACATATCTGCTGGTATATGTTCAGATCATGAAAACACGAGAGAAAATGAGGCAATTGAAAAACTTAGATTGGGAATGAGGGTTATGATTAGAGAGGGTTCTGTTGCAAGAAATCTTAAATCACTGCTCAGTTTGGCTAAAAAAGGATATAGGTGGTGCATGCTTGTGACAGATGGAGATAGAACTGTTAGGGATTTAATAGAGCAAGGTTACTTGGATTATGTTTATAGAAGGGCCGTTGAAGAAGGAGTAGATCCAATAAAGGCTTTACAGATGTGTACGATAAATCCGGCTGAATATTTCGGAATAAACGCTGGATTGATTGCTCCTGGTAGATTTGCAGACGTTGTTTTGTTAAAGGATTTGGAGAAATTTGAGGTTGCAAAAGTGATAGCCAATGGTGAGATTGTGGGAGATATCA
>CAZKQI010000012.1:0-25031 GCA_964554855.1 uncultured archaeon
TAGCAGATGAAATTAGAAAACTTGCAGAAGATTCTAGAAAAAGTACTGAGGAAATAGCTAATATAATATCTAATGTTGTTGATGCCACCAATAATGTCATAGAAGCCGTGAGAAAGGCTGAAGCAGGATCTAGTGAAAGTGGAGAGAAAATACGTGAAGCTTTGAAAATGGCAGAAGAAGTTGGTAATATGGTTGCAGAGATAGATAGAAGACTTAAAGAGATTGCTGAAGAATCGAAGAGGGGCGTTGAAAAGCTTGAAGATCTTGTTAAGAATATTGAGGAAGTTGCATCAACTGCCGAAGAATCTGCTTCGGCTAGTGAAGAATCTTCTGCTGCAATAGAAGAGCAAACTGCCGCAGTTCAACAAATAGCTAATAGCTCCGAAAGATTATTGCAGATGGCACAAAGGACTTTAAATATTCTTACAGAAAGATTTGGTAATCTTACTACATAATTTTTAGGTGAGTGCAATGCTACAGATTGACTCCCAAGATTCCACGATACAGGTTGTAATATTTAATCTCGGAAATGAAAGATACGGCGTTGAGACTACTCAGGTTAAAGAAATAATAAAAGTTGATGAAATAACAAAAATACCGAATGCTCCAGATTTCGTGGAAGGAGTAATTAATTTAAGGGGACAGATTACAACAATAATAAACCTCAGGAAGCGTTTTGGTTTGCCTCCAAAGGAAATTGACAACGATACAAGAATTATAGTTTTCGAGCAGAATGGTAGCATAATGGGTATAATGGTTGATACAGTAAATGAAGTAAAGTATCTATCCAAAGATGACATAGAAGAGCTTCCAACAGTTATAACATCAAAATCGGGATCAAGGTTACTGAAAGGTATTGGAAAACTACCAGATAGTCTAGTAATCTTGATAGATCTAAACGAAATACTAAGTGGGGAAATGCTACCAATTATTCCAAGCTCTACGGAAGAATGCTTTGTTTCGAAACGGAAGAGCCAACGGAGGAAATATAAGAACAAATAATATTATTTTTAATAACTTGTTTCATAACTTAAGTCAATAAAATTATTTTGGTTGTGATATCAGATGTTGAATAATTAAAAATTGATGACAAGCCACGGCCGGGATTTGAACCCGGGACCTTTGCCTTACCAAGGCAACGCTCTGCCAGCTGAGCTACCGTGGCCTAAACTTTATTTCATATGCACATATTAAAACACTTTCGATACCAAAAGGTTTAAAACTTATTTTTACAGCTAAAGTGCATGGAAGATATTGAAGATATAATATTTGAAGAGGAGATTGAAGATGATATCGATAGAGATGATGAAGAAAAATTAGCTGAAATATACAAATTATCAAATAAACTTTTCAAGTTACTCGAAAATCTGAAGAGTCGTGAACTTAGGGAAGCTACAGCTTTAATGATCATAAGAGAGCTTGTGGAAGAAGATAAACTTTTACTTGGTTTGGCAAGCAAGATGCTTCAAGATATAGCCTATGGATTTGAGAATGACGAAAGTTACGTTTCCTAAATTAGTTTTCTTCGATTTAGACGGTACAATAATAGAACCGATGGATTTCAATAAAATTAGGTCTCTTTTAGGTGTTAAAGGCCCAATTCTTGAAAGTATAATTGATGATTTTGAAAAACTTAAAATTTTAAAGAGTTTTGAAATAGAGCATGCCAAAAATGCTAAATTGATGCCCCATTCAGATTTTGTGCTAAATTATCTTAAAAATTTGGGTGTTGTATGTGTATTGATAACGAGAAATTGCATTGATTCCGTGAGAATTGTCTGTAAGAGATTCAAACTAAAATTCGATGAGATAGTTACGAGAGAAATGGGTCACTTCAAACCATCTCCATATCATGTAAAGAGAATTATCAATAAATGGGGATTTGACAGAAAAAATTGTTTGATAGTTGGAGATCATGAATTCGATGTGCTTACAGGAATTAATGCAGGAATAAAGACTGCTTTAATAGGTAACGATTGTAAGGCGGATATATACTTGAAAACATTAAAAGATCTCTTGAAATATGTCGTATTTGAGTGAACTACCACCGTTCATAGAACGGTGGCTTCCGTGCTCATAGGCACGGTTTAGGGCTGGTTCACAACAGCCCCGTTCTCCACCATATAGGCGGAGAACCTCTTCAAAATGTTTCTTGCTCCGTTAAGATCTGCATTGAAATCTTTTAATCCACAATTTGGACATTCAAAACATCCTTGTGTTTTTCTTTTTCCTTTTGATCCACATCTGTGGCATGTTGTTGAGGTTCCCTTTTCATCAACGTATATCACTTTAATTCCCTCCCATAGTGCTTTGTATTCTATGTATTTCTGTAATCTGAAGTAAGCCCATGAGTTTACCAACCTCCTTATCGTCTTCCCTTTCTTTTGTGCCGATTTGCGTATTCCTTTAAGCTTACCCATTACAATTACTGCGTCATGCTCCTTAGCGAGGTTTACTATTTCTCTGCTTATTTTGTGTAGTAAGTCATTCACAATTCTGTGTTCCTTGTTCCCAATTTCCTTCACTTTCTTGAGCAACTTTTTCTCTTGCAATCTTCTTCTTAACCAAGCGTAGTGTCTTCTTATACCTCTGATTTCCTTGCCGTAGAATATTGGTTTAAGAGAGTTCCATGTGCCACAGACACATGCCATCACCCTCTCACCAATATCTACGGCAAGAATATGGGAATAATTTTCTTTTAACTCAACTTCCTTAGAAACGGTAATATGGATATACCATTCATCATTCCTTCTAAAAACCTTACTTTCACCAATTTCATATTCAGGTAAAATATCTTCATGAGGTTTAATAGCAACCCATATTCCGCCTCTCCTTCCAGCAACAGGAATACGAACCCAGTATTTGGCTATTTTCGTATCTCTCTTTTCAACTTTAATCAAATCCTTCCTTATAGAAAGAGGGTATTCCTTATTCTGTTTGATTTTCTTGTAATAACGCTTAGCTTGTTGCTTGTTGGCAGAATATAGCTTAACAGAATTTTCCCCATGAAGGAATTTCTGCAGGTTTTCGTATTCCTCAGAAAGTAATTTTTCCTTAATTTTGGTCAAGTGAACTATCTTTGCTTTGATAACCTTTGTTGCTTTAACCATAATATACCTATAGGTAGAAAATATTTAAATCTTTACACCTATAGGTATATTATGGGAAGGACAAGCTCAGCAGTATATGAAATTAACTATCACATTGTTTGGTGTCCAAAATACGGGAAACCTATTCTGAAAGGTGAGATTAAAGAATATCTTGAAGATTTGATTAGAACAATTGCTGAAACGAAAGGATGGAAAGTTATCGAATTAGAAGTAATGCCTGACCACATTCATCTATTCATCTCAGCCCCACCTTTCGAAGCTCCTACAGATATAGTTAAAGTTTTGAAAGGCGTTACGGCAAAAAGAATTCTCGAGAAGTTTCCAGAACTGAAGAAAAAAGAGTTTTGGGGTAGTGGTTTGTGGTCTCCAAGTTATTATGTTGGCACAGCGGGACATGTTTCAGCAGAAACAATTAAAAAATACATAGCTGGAGTGAAAAATCGTGGTCGCAATACATCCACCAGTTAAAATCGGTGATCTTCTTGCGACATCTTTATAAAGTTAAGGAATTTGCAGAATTTGTGAAGATAGAGCACACACTTTTCGCCTTACCATTTGCCTATTTAGGTGCTTGGATTGCACAGAGAGGTTTTTTCGGTCTAAAACTTTTCATATTGATTGCATTAGCCTTTACAGGAATGAGAACTGCTTCAATGACTCTGAACAGAATTATAGATAGGGATATAGATGCCCTAAATCCAAGAACTGCCAATAGGCATCTTCCCTCTGGAAGGATAAGTCTTAGAGAAGCTTATACAATACTACTTCTATCATTAATAGTCTATTTCACATCGGCTTACTTCATAAACGAAACTGTATTTATCCTATCCCCAATACCAGTTATAATTGCTTACATATATCCCTATCTCAAGAGGTACACATGCTTATGTCATTACGTCTTAGGACTTATTCTATCCCTAGCTCCATTGGGGGGATGGATTGCTGTAAAAAACTCCTTAAATTTAGACTTTACGATAGTATCAATAGCATTGGCTGTAATATTCTGGGTAGCTGGATTTGATATAATTTATGGATTACAAGATGTTGAATTTGATAGAAAATACGGTTTGCATTCTATAGGGGCTTGTTTCGGTATAAATTTCGCTTTAAGATTATCTCTATTAAATCATCTTATCTTTTTTATATTTATATCAATATCCGCAATTCTCTGGAGTAAATATACAATTGCAGGTCTAACTTTCATAGCTCTACTGATTGCCTATGAACATGTATCTGTAAGGAGAGGAAATATAGAAACTGCATTCTTTAAGGTAAATGCTGTAATAAGCTCCGTAATGCTTTTAACATTCCTTTTAACTACGTAATTGATAACATACTTAATGACGTTATCGAAACTCTTTTATTTTCAAATTACAATTTTTAATCATGGAAGATCTTGAATCTAAAATATTGAATATTTTAAAAGATGAAGGAGTACCACTTGTAACTTCAGAAATTGCTGAAAAAATTGGTGTTGATAGAAGAGTTGTTCTGAGAAGGTTACAAAAGCTTGCAATAGAGGGAAAGATAAAGGGGAGAAAGATTGATGTTGCAAATGGAATATGGATATGGTGGATTTAGAAAAGATTTAAATTTGGATATTCAAAATTTAGGGCATGATAAATGCAATAATAAATGGTGGAGTCATAAAAACAGCTTCAAAGGCTATTGTTGCTTTAGTTAGTGAGGCAAGATTTCACTTCAAGGAGGAAGGATTACATACAAGGGCCGTTGATCCTGCAAATGTTGCCATGGTCATAGTTGATATACCGAGAGATTCGTTTGATGTTTATACTGTGGATGAGGAAAAGACAATAGGTGTTGATGTGAATAGAATTAACGACATTTTGAAGACTGTTAAAACTAGGGAGCTTGTAGAGCTAAAGGTTGAGGATGAAAGTATGCTAAAGATTAAGTTCGGTAGTGTTGAATATAGCGTAGCACTGATAGATCCCTCTGCAATAAGGAAAGAACCAAAGATACCTGAATTGGAATTACCCGCTAAAGTTGTTTTGGATGCTGGAGAATTTAAGAAAGCAATTCAAGCTGCAGATAAAATAGCGGATCATGTTGTTTTTAGAAGTGATGAAAAGGGATTTTACATTGAGGCTAAGGGAGACATAGATAAGATTGTTTTTCACATGGGTGAGATGGAGCTTATTGAGTTCAACAAGGAGAAGGCAAGGTCTATGTTCAGTATTGAGTATTTGAAGGAATTTATCAAGATTGCTGGAAGTGGTGATATATTAACGATACACTTAGGTGAAGACTATCCAGTCAGATTGGTCTTCGATGTTGCGGATGGAAAGTTGAAGGTTGAATATATACTTGCACCACGTATTGAAGCAGAATGAAAAGACCTTTCTTACCTCTTTTACCCTATTTAGAACGTTACCCCTTTCTAAATGTTGCATCGAAATTATTTAGCTTTTCTAAGGAGGAGATAATTTCTGACTTAGAAGATGCAAGAAATTTTGTAGAAGATGTTTTGGAAAATAAGATTAGGCTGAAATTAGAACCCATAGATTTTCTATGCTCAAACTGTGCCGTTAGGGAAGAATGCAAAGGTTTTGAAAGTTGCGATCATCCTTTTTCAAGTGCCGATTATCATGCAAGATTTTTGAGGGCTAAAAGATCCGTTCTCAATTGGATTAGGTGTAAAGTTATAGTTTCGAATTTGGATGACTTTTTGAGGAGGAGATTTGCAGTAAAAATCGCAAGAATATACAGAGATTCAATTTTGAAGGAGAGTGATGAATTCATACTATTTTTGGCTGACGACCTCGGAATAGATCATGAAAACTTTTCTATCCATGTAACAGATTATCTTAAATATGCAGTAAAAATAAAATCGGATGAATGGAAGCTTGTGAACAGAGAATTGAAGAATGGTTATGTCAATTTGAAGAGAAATGAATTTGTGAGATTGATTGAAGAGGTATTGAAGGAAAAATTTATGGAAAAGATTCCAATTTTTGTAAATGTAAAGTTGGATATTGATTTTTCAAAGAAGAGGTTTGAGAAGTTACCGATAAGGGAGAAATGCTTTCCAGAATGCATGAAAGCAATTCTAAGTGATCTAAATGATGGAAAAAATGTTCCGCACACTGGTAGATTTGCAATAGCATCATTTTTGATAAATATAGGTTACAGTGTTGAGAGGATTGTTGATGTTTTTAGGAATGCCCCAGATTTCGATGAAGATAAAACGAAATATCAAGTTGAACACATAGCAGGTTTGAGGGGGAAAGGAGAAAGATACATAGCTCCAAGTTGCGAAACTATGAAAAGCTGGGGATTGTGCGTTTGGAACTGTGAAACAGATAATCCTATTAAGTTTTACAGGAGGTGTGTTAGTGGAGATAGTAATAGCAAGAGGACATCCAAACATAAGAGCAACACACAAAACAACTCTTGAAGTTACAAAGGAGAAGGAATTATCTCCAAGAGGAGATTGCATAATAGGTATTTGTGCAGATAAATCCGTTTTCGATTTGAATGAGAATTTAAAAAAATGGTTGAAGCTGGGTAAATCCATTAAGATAGAGATAGTATTACCAGATTATGGTATTAGAGATGAGTTGATAGCTGTAGGTAGTCCTAGATTGACCCTAAAACATGATACTGATATAGTTGTAAGGAAGAGTGAATATGTGTGCGATAGAACTCTTGCAATAAGATCTAATAAAGCTGCAAGAGATATTGATAGGGAAATTGTAGAACTTTTAAAGGATCATAAGACAGAGTTATTATTGATAATTGAAAAAAATTAAATTTTCTCAAATCTGTTTTCAAGTTTTTCAAGAACCTTTGGTAAAGTTGTGTATTCCATTTCCTCATGCGGTAATCTATGTGGCTCGAATGGGCCATGTCTTCTTATGTAATCGCAGATTTCCATTGCCCTCTTCCTTGTGTAATCGAATGCTGGATCATCGAACATGTCCACTGGACCTATAAGCTTACCATTACAAATTTGAAAACCTGCAGAAATAACCCTTGGAGGTCCATCAAAACGTGTACACTTGCTGTATCTGAATGGAACTGGCATCATTGGGCCGTTATGACTTCCCCTCATCCATCCACTTACCAAATGTGGAAAGGCAAATGCCTCAAGAACTTCTCCAACAGCTGGTAAGCCTGATTGAGCTCTTACTATCGCAACTGGATCATCTTTACCAACGTATTCACCAGCAATCTCGAATAGTTTTTCAGTACTTATGACTGCAACTGGTTCATCGGCAGGCAACTTTCCATTTTCCTTTGGATAAACTCTTTTTATAACATATCTTCCCTTACTACCTATCAGAGCTAAAATATCGTACATCTCTTCAGGAGAATACATAATTACTCTTTTGTGCTCCTTAATATCCCATATTTCAAATCTAAATCCCTTATGCATTGAAGGATCTATAACCAAACCAGCAGTGTTGAATGGGTCTGCAAATATTCTAAATATTGGTAAATTGAATGCTCCAGGCTCTGTCTTATCCATCATAAATACTATTATTGGTTCTGCAGGTCTCTCCGTAAATTCCATTTCTGCAACTCCTGGACCAAGTCCTCTAACATTACCTGAAAATGCCTCTTTGAGCAGATCTTGGCCAGCTGCATAGAGTTTTAATTCCTTAGCCTTTTCAGCACAAGTTTTAAATGTATCCCATGCCAATCCATGTATCTCTTCATTATCAACTCCTTTTCTATGAGTCATTACCAATTCCAAATCGTCTCCAGCATTGAAAACTCTGAAATCAATTATTATTCCCTTCTTTTTTGCTTCATTCAATTTCTCCTCAGCAAGGGCTTTTATCTCTTCAGGAACAACGCTATGCCCTGCAACACTACCAACATCTGCTTTTATAACACTAACAGTAATTTTTTCGCCCATACATTATTTTTAAACTCAAAGTTATTTTAAATTATCGATTTGCAAAACGTATATATTAATTGTGGTAAACTATTTACGATGAAATTGGAAAGATGTCCATCTGGAATACCCGGATTTGATGAGTTATGTGAAGGAGGATTTATAAGAGATAAATCTTATCTATTATCTGGAACTTCAGGTACTGGAAAAACAATTTTCGCACTTCAATTCATAGTAAACGGTATTTTGGAATACAACGAGCCAGGAATATTCATAGCAACTGAGGAGAGACCACAGAATATTAGAGAGTTTGCTTCCACATTTAACTGGGATTTGGAAAAGCTTGAAGATGAGAATATGCTTGCCTTGGTAGATGCTACATCCATGAAAATAGGATTGCCAAGTGATGAGAAGTATGTAGATATTAGACCATTCGATACCCGTTCCCTCTTGGATCAGGTAATATCCATTCAGGATGAAATAGGGGCTAAGAGATGTGCTTTAGATTCAACTACATCCATTGGCTTCATGATAAACGATGTCTCAAAATTTAGAGTTGAACTTTTGAAGATTTCAACTACATTCGAAATTTTAGGTTTGACAAGCATATTCACATGCGAAATAGTTGAAGGATCACAAGCAATATCAAGGTTTGGTGTTGAAAATTTTGTTACAGAGGGAACAATAGTTTTGAGATTTGAAAGGAGTGGACATGTTAGAATAAGAACTCTTGAAATTGTAAAAATGAGAGGAACTAAGCACAGCTTTAGAATACATCCATTCGATATAAAGGATGATGGAATAATAGTATATGCAGAAGAAGCTATAACTATTTAAAAAATTAAATAGAAGACCAAAATCTTTCCCAGAAGTATTTTGGTGCCTCTGGATACTTATCTCTTGTCCAAGCGTATATCATTGCCACAGTTCTGTAAAGTAGGTGGGCAAACTTTGAATATGGTGCATAAACAAGTAGCATGAAAACAAAGTATAGATGTATCAAGTAAATCCAGTAAGCACTTGTACTCTCCAACAATCTTGCAACCACAACGCCATATCCAGTTATACCAACGAGAAAAACTATTAATAAGAAGAACCAGTCGTAGTAACTGCCAAATTCTTTCGATCTCTTATTGAATATCCAGTTCCATATTGCTAATGCACTACCAACCATGATAGCTAAACCGCCCAACATTGCTAAGAGTTTTACAAGACCCATTATTATGTAGGCTGTATCTCCAGTGTAAAATAGCTCCCATGGCCAAGGCGGTGGGTATACAAGTTTTACAGGTAATTTTATACCTAAGACTTCCCCTATACCTATTACATCACCTAAGGCAGATATGAATAATGCTATAAAACCGTAGAAGATCAGGAGATGTGCAGGAAATCTTGGTTTGTTTGCTTCACACATCTTAAACCAGTTGTGATAGAGAATATCTCTAAGAACGAAGAAGAATGCTTCTAAGAAGTACATACCCATGAATCCAGATTTCCCCTTTACCTCAACTTCAGCATTTTCCAATGGTTTTACTGTGTATTCCATACCCCCTCCATCAGTTATTGCCAACCAGTATCTCCAAAGACTGATCAATGCTATTATGATTACATAACCACCCATTATAAATGCTGGAACCTCGATATGATAAGGATCTATTAACTTACTAGTTTCAACTACTCCACTTGGCAACTGCCCAGCAAAAATTCCCGGATTTGCCCATGCAATTAAAGCTGAAAGTATTATGGCCGGTATAATTATAACGAATATTGGAAATCCCCAAGGTTTATTCAAAATTCTTCCGACAAATTTTGGCCATGTAAACTCAGATATAACTCTAGCTCTAATAGCATTCATCACCTGTCCTGGCTTTGCATCTCTCGGACAATAGGATGAACAGTCTCCACAATTATAACAGAGCCAGACATTCGGATCTCTCAATACCTTTTCTTTCAATCCCCAACCAGCCCAAATCATCTCCTTTCTTGGAAATGGATCATCCTCTGGACTTAGGGGACAAACAACACTACAATTTGCACACTGCATACATTTTCTGAGATCTTTACCACCCAATTTAATGATATCACGGGCAAATTTTGGATCAACCTTCATAATATCACCTCCAATTAGAATCCTTTGTATGGATTTGGCCCTATCTTCTTAATCTCCTCAACAAATCCATTTATTATCTCAGGTATCCTCTCCCAGTCAGATATCTCCACCTGCTCAATTTTAACTCTCTCTGGCTCTATAAACAGCCTTTGTAGAGTTTCTCTAACATTTTCCATCCTTCTATTGGCAAGCTCTGAACCTCTTATGAAGTGGCACTGGTAATCTTCTCCAAACTTACATCCAAGCATCAAAACACCATCAATACCTTTTGACATTGCATCAGCTATGAATACTACATTGACACTACCAAGGCATCTAACTGGTATTATTCTGACAAGGGGACTGAACTTCAGGCCATTCTTTGCAGCCATGTCTATTGCAGGATAGGCATCGTTCTCGCAAGCAAATACGAGTATCCTAAACTTACCCTCATCACTTGGAACAGATATTGCCTTTATCATTGAAGATATCATATCAATGCTGTACTGCTTGAAAGATACAATCTTTTCTGGACATGCACCGAAACAAACTCCACATCTCCTACATCTCAATGGATTAGGCATTGGAGTTCCCTTCTCATCCTCATCCAAAGCACCAAATGGACATTCCTCAGTACACCTCTTACATTGAGTACATCTCTGCAAGAAGAATTGTGGATAATCTACATCCCCAGTTCTTGGGAATATACTGGCACCTTTTGAAGCAAGTTCAACAGTCTGAATTGCCTTTAAAGATGCTCCTCTTGCATCCAATTCACAATCTCTTATGGTCATGGGAGCTCTTACACATCCAGCAGGATATATTCCTGTCCTTCTGCTCTCATAAGGGAAGCATATGTAGTGTGAATCTGGAAATGCATATCTCAACGTAGGCAATTCTGGTCCCTGCCTATATTGAAGATTGAGAATCCATTCTTTACCTTTCATCTCAAGTGCAGCCTCAAGTGGGATTGCTGGCTTTACATGTTCATATATCGTTGCACCCTCCTCTTCTGGATATTCCTCCTTAACTGTGTACAATCCGTACATCGAAGATAACATTCCGATTGCAAGAACCACCATATCTACATCAACAGATATATCTTCACCTAGGAGTGTGTTAGTTACATCAACTCTAATCTTCTCACCATTCTGACTTATACTCTTGATTTCAGCTTTTGTGAGATATATTCCCTCATCCTGCTGAGCATACTTGTAGAATTCCTCATATATTCCAACAGTTCTCAGATCCTTGTAGAATACATAGACATTTGAATCTTTGTTCAACTCTCTAATGTTCAATGCCTGTCTCAAAGATGTTAAACAACAGACTGTAGAACAGTAAGGAATGTGATCAGGATCTCTTTGTCCAGCACACAGTATAAATGCCACATCCTTTACAGGCTTACCATTTACTTCAAGCTTACCTTCCTTCAGCATCTCTTCAAGCTCTATGTTCGTAACAACACCATTTAATCCATAACCCAGATTGGAAAGTTTTGTTGCATCATACGGCTTCCATCCAGTTGCAACTATTATGGCACCCACTCTAAAAGTTTCTTCACTACCACCTCTATCCACAACAACATCGAACATTCCGGGCTGACCTGAAATCGACTTTATCTTTGTAGAAGTGTAAACTGTTATGTTTTCATTGTTAATTACCTCATTTACCTTTTCTTTGATGTAAGATTCTGCATTTACCAGTTCTCTGTATGGGAATTTTCCTGGAAGTATGCTCCTAAATTTCCTGACCCATCCTCCCAACTCATCCTCTTTTTCAACTAAATAAACCTTGTAACCAGCTTTAGCACATTCCAAAGCTGCAGTCAAACCTGTAACTCCACCCCCAACTACTAATATGTCTTTAGATGTTTCCTCTATGTATGGTTCTGGTAGCTCTGTCTTCTGAGCTTGAACTATACCCATCCTGACGTAATCTTCAGCCAACTCCTGAGCATGCTCATCAATATCGTGACTCCAGACTACATCTTCTCTCAAGTTAACCCTGACAGTTATTACATTCTCACCGAAGTTGAATACATCTTGCTTAAATCTTGGAGAACATGCACATATCACAACAGCATTTACACCACTTTCTATATCATTCTTGATAATTTCTATTCCCTCCCTACCACAGAATGCATCGTGAATCTTTGGAGTTATCTTGAATTCGTTTTCTACAACTTCCTTTATTTTGTTTATATCTAGCTTATCAATACCACAACCCGTACAGATGTAAACGCCCAAATTCTTCTCCATTCAAATCACCCCCTAACAACCTGAATTGCTTTAATTACGGCACCAGTAGCATCTCTGTTACTTGAAGCAACATCGGCAGGCATTCTTGCTACACCACAAGGTATTATTCCCTCCTTTTCAATTACAAATCCGTAATCATCATACTCCAAACCTTCAATCTCTTTCATTGGTTGCATTCCAATTGCTAATACAAGCAAATCTACTTCCATCCTCACTCTCCTACCAGTTTCAGTATCTTCAGCATGAACTATTACATTTCCATTACTTCCCTCCTCAACCTTTGCAACCTTACCTCTCACAAATACAACATTCTCATCACTATCAACCCTCTGGAAGAAATCCTCATATCTTCCGTAAGCCCTCCTATCTATGTAGAATATGAAAACTTTTGAATCTGGAATTTGCTCTCTGACATATAAAGCATGTTTCATTGTAGCTAAACAGCAGATTGCAGAACAGTAGGGCAAATGATTTTCATCTCTTGAACCTGCACATTGCGCAAATGCAACGATCTTTGGTTCCTTTCCATCAGACGGTCTTACAATTTTACCTTTTGTAGGCCCATTTGGAGAAGCTAACCTTTCCATCATCATATTCGTTATTACGTTAGGATATTTCCCAAAGCCTAAAGTCTCAAGCTTTGTTGCATCGTAAGGATCCCATCCAGTTGCAACTATTATTGCTTTTGCGTTTATAGTAATTTCTTGATGATTTTCATCCAAGTTTATTGCATCGTACTTGCAAACCTTAACGCACTCCCCACACTTATTACAAACATCTCCATCTATCACATATATTGGCGGATAAGCCATCTCATGCGGAAGGTATATTGCTTTAGTCTTACTCATTCCAAAGTTGAAATCATCAGATCTTTCGATTGGACAAACTTTTTCGCATTCTCCGCAAGCTGTACAGTTCTCATTGACATATCTCGGCATTATCTCTACAAATACATTAAAATTCCCTGCAACTCCTTCAATTCTCTTAACTCTAGCCATAGTAAGAACTTTTAAGTTAGGACAGTTCTTCAATCTCTTTAAGAATATTTCCAATCCACAGTACGGTGGGCACATCTTCGGAAAGTATTTCGTTAGTTGAGCAACTCTACCACCTAAATAAGGATTTTTCTCTATGAGAGCAACACTGTATCCAGTTTCTGCTGCTTCCACTGCCGCTGTTAAACCAGAAATACCACCACCAATAACCAAGATGTCTACGTTCATACCGATCCCTCTTTAAGCATTTTAGAGTAATTTTAAGAGGTTTAAAAGCGTTTCTATATTTATTCTATACAGAACGCAAAAAACTTACCCTGTTAAAAATTGTCTCAAAGTTGTATCAAGTTGACGAGAGTTAACAGTAATTGCCGAACTTATTTATAAATCAAATACGTGACATTTTGTATTGTTTAACAGCTTAAATTCTTAACTTATATTGTTGAAAACTAATTTATTTTGTACACAAAGCACAAAAAACTTTTTATCCTTAAAAACTATCCTAAATCTATGGAGATCAAAGAGATTGAGATTGACTGTCCAATATGCAACGATGGAAAAAAGCATGTTGCGGATGTGCTAAAGGTTACGAAGGGTAAATTTAGAAGAGGTCGATACCTTTACGATATCGTTGAGATGATAGTTAAGTGTAGAGACTGTGGAACGGTAGGAGCTTACAGAAGAGTCGAGAACGCAAACATGGAAAGTTACGAATTCCCGTATGAGGGTGAAATTTGAAGATAACGTGTACTCAGACACGATCGAGTGTTGGGGTATAACCGTTGTAATACCAAGAAGACATCTGTTTGGTAGAAGCAAGGAAGAGAGAAGAAAAAATATAATAAAAATAATAAATGAAAAGATTGAAATGATATTACCAACGATTGAAAGAGATCTGGGTGAGATTTGCGAGATTGACGTATCATTGGAATCCGCATGGGTTAGATACTACGTATTTAAGATTGAATGCTTCGGAGAGAAAGGAATTAAACGTTATGCTTTAAACATCTTATCTCCAAACTCACCGATAGATTCCTTTAAAAGATTTGAAAAAATTGCCAATGATTTGATCTTAAATTTCCCCAACAACGTTGCAAAACCTATCTACATTTCGGATGATACTCTCTTACAGGAGTGGATAGATGGAAAACCTCTATCAGAGTTTAAGGATGGAGACCTGATAGTCGATGAAGAGAAGGCGAAGAAGTTGATTCCAATGACCACGTCTCTGCTGTACAGATTCAAGAAAAAGAATTACGTCTATACACCTTGGGAAGATTACGAGGTAATGCTTAAAGGAAACGATTTGATATTGCTCGATTTAACGAGATTTAAAAAGACAAATTTAAAAGATTGTGATTTCTTCGACTTTTACTTTGGTGTACCCTTCACGCAACCTTATGCAATTAAAGGGAGGGATAGCTTTTACTGGAGAGGAGTTAGTGAAAAGGACTACTTCGGAACGAACAGGAGAGATTACATAAGACTTTTTTTACTTGGAGTTGCAATGGAGTGCGAAAATTTTGAAGAGTTTAGGAACGTCTGTAAATTTGTCGTTGACGATGAAACCGTTGAAGAGCTTTGGGCTCAAAGACGTAAGCTTAATATCCAAAGTTAACACTTCTAGCCAGATTTGTCTAAGATTAATTATCTAGTTATGGCAAGCAAAACGTTTTTAAGTTATCGCATAGTTTTAGGTTAATGGAAATTTTAGATGTCGTTGGGAGACTCATAAAGGAAGGAAAGACTATTGAGGCGTTAGAAGAGGTTAAAAAGGTTGCACCTGAAAATGTCAAGATTGTTGCCGATGAGATATTTAAAAATCCTGAAAGGGTAAAGGAGCTGGATGGGATATGGAGATCCATACTCACTCTGATCTATCTATCGTACACGTCTCTTTATTATATCGAAAGAAACGACAATAGATCCCTGGTTAACTGCGTCATATCATCGACGTATGCCGTAAAGATCTGTAACGAACTTGGAATTGTTGATCCTGTCCCAATGCTTTTGAGAAATGCTGCAAGAGCGTTAACACTCATGGGAATGACCGACAGAGCTGAGAGAATGTATCAGGAAGCCGAGAAGATTGCTATGAGAGATCCGCTTGAGTTTGCAGCTGTTGAAAACGATTACGCTACGCTGTTGTATAGCTTAAAGAGGTATGAGGAAGCTCTCGATAAGATAGAGGAAGCTTTAAAGATAAGAATATCGCTTGGAAGCGATGAGGTTCTCGCAGAAACGCTTGTGAATGCTGCAGAGATCTACAGAAAGGTTGGGAACTATCCTATGGTTGACAAGTGCTTCAGAGAGGCTTTAAAAATATATAAGAATTTGATAAAGGAGAGAGAATCCTTTAAGTTCGATCTCGCAATCGCTCTCAGCAACTTCGGACTGTTTTGTAAGGGTAGACATCAATACAGCAGAGCGGAGAAGTTGTTAAAGGAATCTTTGGAAATCTTTGAAGAGTTGGAGAAGGTTGATTTTGAATTTTCACAATTCACAGCGATGACGTTGAAATACATTGGAGATCTATATAAAGAGATAGGGAAATTCAAAGAAGCAAACGAATACTACAGAAGATCTAAGGAGAAATTTATTAAGATGATGAGGTAATAATTCATTTAACTTCAACAAAGTAATAAAATATATAATTAAAAATTTATATAAAAATTTATAATGTATATTCGACTATGTGCAACACTGGAACTTTCTCAAATGACCACTCGTTCTTCTCTGGATCGTATCTTCCAAGCGTGAAGACGTGCCAGTTCTCATCGTCAAGCTCTGGATAATCTGTTCTATAGTAATAACCTGGAAATCTCGTTTCCTCTCTGAAGAGCATAAATCTAACGTGTGCTTCAGCAGTCCAGATTCTGTGCCAGAGCTCCCATGCCCTCATCAGTTCATGAAGATCTCTCGCTGCAATGTAGTTCTCCCAGTCCTCCTTTAAGAACTGTAGCAATTCCAAAGCTCTCTCAAGCATAACCTTGTTCGTTCTGTAGAACGTTGAAGCTCCTGCTGCGTATTCGTCCATAATCTTCTGTAGTCTAACCAATCCCTGCCATGGGAAGAAGAAGTACGGACTTACGTTCTCGTCTGTAGTCTTGTCCTTGTTTTCGATGTATCTCTCCATGGGTGCAAAGCACTTCTTCTTTAGCTCCTCGACCTTTGCATCGTCTACTTCAGGCTCCGGTTTCTGTTCGACTATATATCTAATGGCAGCCTTAGCTGCAATCCTTCCCTCTGTGAAGGAACCGCTTGAGAACTTGTGTGGATTCGCTCCAGCACAGTCACCAACTGCGAACAGTCCCTTGACTGTTGTCATTCTGTTGTATTGGACAGGGAAGAACTTCTTGTACTCTTCAGGCATCAGATCCTCTGGCCCACACACCCAGAATCCAGCCTCACCACTGTGCGAACCCATTATGTAAGGTTCGGCCAAGCTAGCTTCTGATGGTCTCTCCTGCGGATCGATGTTCTGACAAGCCCAAAGTAATGCTTGTGAAACTGTCATGTCTAAGAAGTCCTCAAAAGCCTCCTCATAAATCTTCTTAGCCTTTGCCTTATCTCCTGCTGCCATTCTCTCCATTGATTCTGGTGTGTCCATGTATATTGGTCCCAAACCATCCACAATGTCGAGAAGCGCCTGATGATTCCTGAGTGGTGTTGGTGTCGGTGTCGCTGTTCCATATGGCTTGTACTTCTCAAGCTCACTTGCCCTTGTTTCAATATATGCTTCACCTTTAGCATTTATAGCTCTACACTTGAAGAACAGGAACCATGCACCAACAGGGCCGTAACCGTCTTTGAATCTGAACGGTATGAATCTGTGCTCAAACTGTGTTAACATTGCTCCAGCCTTCAATCCCATGTAGTAACCGCTTCCAGTGTCGAAAATTGCATACCACGTTCTTCCAGCAGCCTCACCGACACTCCTTGGTCTGAACAGGAGTGTTGCACCACCAGTTGCAAGTATGACAGCCTTAGCCTTGAAAACGTAGAACTTTGGCTCTCTCACACTAAATCCAACAGCTCCGGCAACTCTGTTTGGATCGTTCTTGTCCATAAGCAATTCAATGATAGGAACTCTCTCGTAGATGTTT
This sequence comes from uncultured archaeon, assembly GCA_964554855.1. Taxonomy (GTDB): domain Archaea; phylum Halobacteriota; class Archaeoglobi; order Archaeoglobales; family Archaeoglobaceae; genus Archaeoglobus_B. The sequence continues at coordinate 17,426 of CAZKQI010000012.1, forward strand.
TCTTCACCAAGAGCAATCTTTGCAGCTTCGGCAATTATCGGTTTGTAGCTCTCACCGTGAATCATTATCTGCCACTGACCTTCTCTGACCCACTTACCCTCTGGCGTTGTCCACATCGGAAGTCCCCATTTGTTGAACAGATGAACTGTTCCGTCGACGTGTCTTGCATAGTCTGCAACAAGATCCTCTCTCGCAATTCCCATCATGTCAAGAACAACGTATCTGACGTAATCTTCAACCGTGTTCTGAATTTCAGACCTTGCAGCTCTCCCACCGTAGCTGTTGTCGAGGTATGTGTTTATAGCAGAAAGACCCTGTGCAACTGCACCGCTCCTCTCAACAGCTGCCTTTTCTACAAGCGTAACCTTCAAACCAAAAGCCTTAGCCCAATACGCAGCTTCGTAAGCTGCGCCACATCCAGAAAATCCTCCACCGATTATCAAGACATCAGTCTCCACAACCTCAGTTGGTACTTCATCCGCCTTATATACCTCAATCTTTTTTGGGTAATAAACCATTCAAATCACCTCCCAATTAACCCAACTTCGTTAAGGGCTTCTCTCTCAACTTAATTTTCGGAAGTTCATTCAAATCCAATATTCCAGGTTCTCCGGCAAGAAGTTCTGTCTTAAGCATGTCTTCAGTGGGTTCTGGCATTCCTTCAAATGGTTGAATTGAACCCCATGGTGTAGTTCTTATCGGGAACTTGAATCTCAGAACCTTCCCATTTCTATACACAACTGTCCACATAATCGAATCAGTTCCCCTCATTGGTACACACTTACCACCCATTGGTGAGTAATCCACATAACCTCTCACATCTATTGCACCTTGTGGACACATCTTTACGCAAGAATAACACTCCCAGCACATGTCCGGTTCTCTGTTGTATGCCTTCATCTTTTCCTTATCAAGTGTCATTAGATCATTGGGGCAGATGTACTCACAAGCAGTTCTCTCTAAAGCCTTACATCCATCACACTTCTCGGGATCTACAAAGCTTGGCATTTCAAACCACCTCCATCTCCAAAATCCAAACTTTACCCATCATATCAAAAAAAATTTAAAAACTTTACTATTTCATTCAACCTCTGGAGGAGGTATGTATTCAGATTCCTTCTTAGCAGCTTCCTGAATCTCTGACAATCTCTCAAGAACTTTATCTATTACATCAAGAGACTTTGCCTTTGCAACCTCTTCAAAGAATGCTCTCTTAAAGGCAACTGGCAAATCCTCAAGGAATCCTCTTGAGTCTATTCTTGCCCTATCGAAAGCCTTCAATATTTCATTAGCCTTTTCCTCTGGAACCTCAGCCACAAGCATCTTTAATTGCCCTCCAAAGAGATTCTGAACTTTCTCCTCCAAAGGTGTTCCCTTTATCTGTTCAAGCCTCTTCTCATCCAAAATAAGGCCTATGTAATAGACCATAACTCTTCACCTCATGCCTTTGGAATTTCCATTTGTGGAACTTCAACCTCCAACTCCCTGTTCTTGACTTCCAAGTACTTATTGTTCACGAACGGATAGCCAAACACTTTCCACCACTTTACAATGACCTTGTAAACTTCTGGCCTGAATATTACCTTTGGCGGGAATATACCTTCAGCTACCATTCCTCTTATGAAGCTACCACTGAACTTCTGCTTCTCTTTTGTATGTCCACAGCTCTCACTGTAAGCAATCTCACCACAAACAGGACAATACCAGAATTCAGCCATGTTCTGTGGTAGAATCTTAAGACCCTTATCGACCTCATTTGGCGGTGCATCGAATCCGAAGCTTGGAATTCCCTTAGTCCATAAAATCTGAGTTGCATACATGTCGTAATAATCTCCAACAGCAGCATGATCTCTTCCGAACATGTGATGGGTGCATCCCATATTCTGCCTTATAACTCCATGCAACAATGACTCAATTGGATTACCATATCTCATGTCCCACAGAGTAAATGTAACCATGTGCCTCTCAGGTTTTATATAATTGTACTTGTTAACAGCTTCATGTCCCTCCAATATGGCCTCATCTGGATAATCTCCTCTCCTCTTAGCTCCAATTATGGCATTCACAAGAATACCATGACATGGTTCCACATCACCCGTAAATGCTGCACACTTCATCAACATCTCATGACCTACATGTGGAACATTTCTTGTCTGATGTGCTATACATGTCCTCCACTTCTTCACATTTTTGATTACAGCTCTACATTCAGCTGGCGGTAACCAAAATCTATCATAAGGCTCCTTAAACTTTGGCTCATTGATTATTGTCCACTTACCAGCTATAACGTATGGATTCATGCACTTGTAGATCAACCACCCAGGATGCTTGGCATCGAAAGCTTTTCTAACTACTTCGGGATTCTTCTCAGGTGTTCCGAAAGTTCTGTCTGCAACATCTTCAGGATTTATCTTATATATTTCTTCAACATCCATTACTGCAAAAGGCTGTCCCTTAAGCTTCAGCAATAATCTATCACCCTCCTTAACATCCATAGCCTTTAAATCTTCCTCACTTATGTCAAACAGAATCGGATAAGGAAATACCCATCCGTTTTCAAGTCTTCTCTCCTTTAAAACACTTTCAAGTTCATTCTGAGTCATCGAACCCTCGACAGGGCTGAAAAATCCATAACAGACTGACATTATCTCTCTATAAACGTGTCTTATGGGAACACCATCTGGTGTTGTTGTAGGTTTCAAATCGTACTCTATTGCGCCAGCAGCCATTTTTTCTGCAAAATCTTTCTTCTTAACAACCCTGTAAACCAACTCTCCACCATGCGGTGGTGGCATCTTCAATAACGCCATATCTCCACCCCCAACACCGTATTCGATACCGTTTTCAACAACATTGTATATATATTTTTCTTTTTTCTTTGTTAGAAGGTATAATATAAGGATTTCGAAATTTTTCAACTTATAAGCTCGTCGAAATTTGAAGCTGAATAAAAACTATCTTCGTCAATTTTAAAACCTTTCTTCGTTTTTATCAATCTGCTTACATCTAAAAATTTCCAATCACCCTTAACCTTAACAGCTATGTAAGGTTTTGCACCAAATCTTTTAGAGAATTCAATTAGATCTTCAACATCCTTTTTGGGAATGTATATTGGTAGAGAAGATCTCATCTTTACTTCTATAGCCAGATAAACTTCACCATTTCCAGCAACTATATCTGGACAGGGATAACTCATACTACCGCTTGCTGGAGTTCTTACAGCAGCAAATCCAAATTTCCAAAGTTTGTGCAAGAGTTCTCTCTCAAATCTATATCCCTTTTTCATAGCTCCACCATCGTGCCAATCCCTTCTTTCGTAAACAATTCTAGAAGTATGGAATGCTCCCTACCCTCTATTATATGAGCTCTTTCAACTCCATTTCTCAAAGCCATTAGAATTGCCTCAACCTTAGGTAACATTCCACCACTAAACATTCCACTTTTGAGCATTTTTTCAAGTTCATCAGCCTTTATTTTTGAAATCAATGTATTTTTATCATTAGGATCCCTTAAAATACCTGGAACATCTGTCAAAATTATTAACTTCTTTGCTCCTATTGCTGAAGCTATATGCCCAGCAACTATATCTGCATTCACATTGTATATATTTCCAGACAAATCTGATGCAACTGGAGAAACTACTGGAATAAATCCTCTATCTATTAAAATTTTAAGAATTTCTGGATTTACATATTCTGTTTCACCAACAAAACCCAAATCGATTACTTCTTCCAAATCACCTCTCTTTCTCTTTATAAGCTTCTTCTTTGCAATTATCAGAAGTCCATCTTTACCACTTATTCCAACAGCTTTACCACCATTCTTTATGAACATGGAAACGATTTTTGAGTTTATCTTACCATCCAAAACCATCTCAACTATTTCAATTGTCTCCTCATCCGTAACTCTCAAACCATCAACAAATTTCGGTTTTATACCAAATTTTTGCATTTTTTCGCTTATTTCAGGCCCACCGCCATGAACAACAATCGGCTTTATTCCTACATAATAAAGGAGTAAAACATCCTTCACAACACTTTCAAGAACTTTATCACTGACCATTGCATGCCCACCAATTTTTATAACCATGTATGAGCCGTAGAATTCTCTTATGTAGGGTAAAGCTTCTATGAGTACTTTCACCTTCTCCATAAAATTTAAGGATTGAGAAATGATTTTAAGCTTAATCCTCACTTCCAACATGGATCGTAACTTCGCCTTAAATCTTCTCAAGAAATATCTTAAGAATGATAAGCTTGTAAAGCATTGTATAGCAACTTCAGCAATAATGAAAGAACTTGCTAAGGAGTTGGGAGAGGATGAGAAAAGATGGGAACTTTTGGGTCTTTTACATGACATAGATTACGAATTGGTTGAAGGAGATATGAAAAGGCATGGAATAGTTGGTTCAGAAATTCTGAAAGAATTCTTCGATGATGATTTTTGTGATACAGTTAAGAGGCACAATTATTACATTTTTGAGCCAAAAACTAAGGAAGATATTGCTCTAATTGCATCAGATAACATTTCTGGACTTATAATTGCATGTGCTCTTGTTAAGGGCAGAAAAATTACTGCCGTAACACCAAAGACTGTTAGAGATAAGTTCAAAGAAAAAAGCTTTGCCAGAGGATGCAATAGAGAAATGATTGGAAGGATTGAGGAGATTGGAATTAGCTTGGATAAGTTCTTCGAGATTGCTATAAAAGCCTTGGTGGGAGTTAAGCATGAACTCGGTCTCGATTGAGATATTAATTGTATTAACAATATTTACTATATATTTTTTGATTGTTACATTTCTCAGAGGTAAGTTAGAAAAGAGAAAAATAACTGCAATAGGTCCAATTTTATTAATTAGAACGGAGAAAGGCTTAAAATTTTTGGAATTTTTTGCAAGGCATAAGAATTTCTGGAGAATTTTTGGAAGTATTGGAATATTATTGGTTCTTTTCGGAATGGCTTACATGCTATCTCTAATTTTGATAATGGATTACATAATGCTAACATCACCTCCAAAGCCTTCTCCCGCAACAAGTCCAAGAAACGTTTTGCTCATTCCCGGATTGAACGAATATATTCCACTAACTTGGGGTATAATCGGTTTAATTGTAACTCTAATTGTTCACGAATTTAGCCATGCAATACTTGCAAGGGTTGAGGGTGTGAGAGTTAAATCTCTCGGTATAGTTCTTGCTCTAATACCCATAGGTGGTTTTGCTGAACCCGATGAAAAGGAGTTATTGGAGAAGGATAGAAAGGCAAGGATGAGAATATATTCTGCTGGGATTGTAGCAAATATGATAGTTGCTTTGCTTGCATTTGCAACATTTTTCTATTTACTTGGCTTTCTACAACCGCATGTTGTAGTTGTGAAGTCTTTTGAAAATTTTGAAGAGGGAGAGGTGATATTAAAGGTAAATGGATTAGATGTTGAAACTGCTGAAGATATTTTAAGAGCTGTAGATGAAAATGTAAATGTAGTTGTTAGGGGAAAGGATGGAAGTATTAGGGAATTGAATTTAAAACAATTGATGGGTGTTTACATAGTAGGTATTCTCAATGGTACTCCAGCTATGAAGGCTGGTATTAAGGAAAATTCAGTTATATTGGCAATAAATGGAACTAAAACACCAAATGTTGAAGTTTTTAGAAGTATTATGCTAAAAACAAAGCCAAATCAAACTGTAAGATTAGAAATTATGGAAAATGGTGTTATAAAAGTTTACAATATTACTCTGTCAAAGATAGATGATCACGGGTTCATAGGAGTTTTGATAGGTGGAGATTACTTCTGTGGGGCTGTAATTGGTTATTCTAAAAACATAATAGATTCTTTAACGAATATTCCACCAAACTTGGAAGGATTGCTCAGATTGACTGCCATGCCCTTCTACTTCAGAAGTTTCGATGGAATAACAAATTACTTTACACCAAAAGGATTTTTTGCAAATTATAATAATTTAATTTTCTATCTTTTGAACACATTTTATTGGATTGCTTGGTTGAACTTTTATGTTGGACTTTTCAATTGTTTACCAGCAATTCCCTTAGATGGAGGAAGATTGCTAAACGATCTTCTAAAGTACTTTGTTAGTGAGAATATAGCAAATAAGCTAACAAGATATCTGGCATTATTTGTATTTGCATCAATAATTTTTTCCATACTTATTCCAAACGTCACCTTCTCGATTTAACTTCCAATCTCTTATAAGCTATTATACATCCAGGATCGGGCTTAAGATAATCTTTGAAGTATGCATAAGCTCTAGCCCTACAACCCCCGCAGACATATCTGTATCTACATTCTCCACAAATTTCTATCCTATCTTTATCTCTCAAATCTTCCAAAACTTTATTACTCTTCCAAAACTCCAAGAAATCGTCTCCACTCTCAAAATCCTTTACATTTGCTAACTTTAAAGGAAAGAAGACGCAAGGCTCTATATTACCATTTGCTCTCATAGCTAGATAAAATCTACCACATCCACATCCACCTATAAACTCAGATAGAACTTTCAGTTTACCTGGCAGATTTACATTGTAGAAATGAGTCGGAACTATGTTACTTTCCTCCTGAATTGCAACTCTCGCATAATATGGTGCTGTGGACATGTAATTTATGCCAGTAGATTTCAAGCGATTCCAAAGCTCTCTTAAAAGTTTTTCCTTCTCTTCAGCATTAAGATCCATTTCAAAATCACCTCTACCAACTGGTATAAAGTTGTAGAGCATAAACCACTGAACTCCCAATTCCTCAGCCAATTCCATGACCTTAGGAATGTCCCGATAATTGAGCTTTGTCGCTGTTGTAGATATACACGTTATTAGCTCTGCATCAATACAATTCTTTATACCTTCAACCACCTTATCAAATATACCTTTTATACCTCTAAAAGATTCATGAGTTTCCTTAGTTCCATCCAAGCTTATCTGAACAAACCCAACGCCCAAATCCTTAAGTTTTTGAACATTCTCTTTTGTCAATAATGTTCCATTTGTTGCAACAGCAGCAAACATTCCGTGATCACTAACAGCCTTAGCCAATTCGAAGAAGTCCTTTCTTATTAGAGGTTCACCACCACTGAACGCTATTGCAGTAACACCAGCATCCGCAAAAATTTCTATAGCTTTCAAAGCCTCTTCAGTATTCAACTCATCTCTCCAAGGCTTACCGGAAGTTGAATAGCAGTGCTTACATCTCAAATTGCAGGCATATGTAACATCCCAAACTATTAGGAATGGTGCTCCGGGAACAAACGGCTTTCTAACACCAAATTCAGCTAACCCTCTCAAAACTGATATGAAACCTCTACGCCAGTAAGCATCTCTCAACCTCTCTTTAAGCAATTTTTCAGCATTTTCATCTCCAAAAGTCTTCAATCCAACTTCAATTATCTTCTTAACAGCCTTATACTCCAAATTCTTAAGTTCCTCACCATTTGCATATGCCAAAAGATATTTTTCGAGTTTTGTAATTCCATCCTTATCTCTTTTGAGCGTATGCTTGATAGTCTTTTTTGTGATAGGATTCCCAACCACATGCCCAAAAAATTCAACCATTCTATCCATACGGGAAAAATTGATCTTGAGCTATATTAATTTATCT
>CAZKQI010000013.1:0-22609 GCA_964554855.1 uncultured archaeon
CTTCGGTCATCTTCATAGAAATATCCTCTTTTTCATTTTGAGTTTTGATTATATAGATCGGAATTCTGTAATTTCTTATGGTGTTTGCAATTTTCTCGAATTTATCTTTCAGTTGTTTATTGTTTTTCACAAATTCTCCTAATTCGCCAAGAGCTTCGAAGTCGCCTGAGAAAGCTCTCAAAATCAAAGATAAATTAACACCTGTTCTACCACCTACTGTAAGTTTTCTGTTATCGGGATTATACGTTAATGGCTTAACTTTTAAAATCTCTCCGTTCCTTGAAATTCTCCAATTGTTAAACATCAAAAGTAGAGCGGTTAATCTTTGCTGACCATCAAGTATGAGATAACCTTCATCACTTCTATGATCTCCAATAAGAGGTTTTGAAAAACTATCAACTTTTAAGACATTACTGGGCTTCCACAAGATTATGACACCAATAGGTATACCATCTAAGATTGATTGAACGAATCTCTTTATATCCTCTTCATCCCAAACAAATTGTCTTTGGAAAGATGGTAAGTAGAAATTTTCGGTATTTAACCAACTAACAAGTTCATCAATACTTTTTTTGTCAACATCAGGAGGGCTGATAATTTCGGTCATAATAATTTTGTGATTATGGTCGTTAAAAAAGTTTCTATGTTAGTTGCTATTGGAAAATTCTCCTTCATCAAGCTTTGAATATTTCTGAAGAGTTAGTTGTGAACATGTTTCCTCTGACATGTAGTATGAATCTATAATTTTCTATATCTGGCATTTCTTTAAAGGCATCTCCAGATGTAACTTCCACTATCTCTCCAACGTAAAACATGTGATCTCCAGTCTCAACTTCTTTGTAAACCTTGCATTCCAAGTTTGCTTGACATTCCTTTATTGAAGGTGCTTTCACCTTCTTGGAAGGTATGAATGTTATACTAAGTCTTTCCGCTTTATTAACACTTGCACCACTCACAGTTCCAGCTGTCCATACATCTCTCAACAACTCTATTGTCGGAACTGAAACAACAAATTCCTTGTATTCATCAATCAATTTTTTCGTGTATCTCTTATGGGCTATTGAAACTCCTAAGAGTGGAGGATCTATTGAAAGTGGTGTTATCCAGTCAGCAGTCATCACATTTGGCTTTTCCAATGTACCAGAAGTTATCAAAAATGTCCTCATCGGATACAAGTATTCAAGCATGCGCATGCTAAATCTTTAAAATTGCTCAATTTAAATCTTGCTAGATGATATTGATTGTAGGAGGTGGACCAGCTGGAAGTCTTTCAGCAATAGCTCTCAAAGATTTCGATGTTACATTGGTTGAAGAGCATCAGAGTGCAGGGTTTCCCGTTCAGTGTGCTGGCTTAATAAGTGAGAACTGCTACAAAATTCTGAGAAGATTTTCAGATTGCAAGATAAACAAGATTAGGGGAGCTGTGTTTTCATCTCCGAAAAAATCTGTTGAACTTGAAGGGAAGGTTAAGGGAATAGTTATAGATAGAAAAATTTTGGATAGAGATTTGCTCCTAAAAGCTTCAGAATACGCCAAAATTTTAGTTAAAACAAAGTTTGTTGGAATTAGGGATGGAAAAGCTATTCTAAGGGGATTGAAAGATGAATGTATAAAATACGATTATATAATAGGTGCGGATGGTGTCTATTCAACTGTTGCAAAGGTTTTTGGATTTGATAGACCAAAGGTGTATTCTGCTCTTCAATTTACTGTAAAATACGATTGTATAAGTAACGATTTGGTTGAGATATATTTTGGATTTTCAGATTTCTTTTGCTATGCAATACCTATTGATGAATTTGCAAAAATTGGTGTAATAACAAGTGAAAATGCTTACGGTGTAATGAACAAATTTTTGAAATGGCTTGGGAAAAGAGTTAGGGGTAGTATAGTTGAGATGAATGCTGGTGCAATACCCATTGGCCTTGTAGATTTTGTTAAGGAAAATGTTATCCTCTTAGGTGATTCTGCTGGAATGGTAAAACCTTACACGGGAGGAGGTTTGTATTACATAGTTAGAGCTGTGGAAAAATTGAGACATTTCCCAAATTTGAAAAAAATTAGAGATGATTACTTAAAGGATTTGGGGATTGAGTACAAGATAGGTATGAAAATTGCAAATCTTTACAAAATTTTAGATGCTGATGACTTCGATTACCTCATAAGCATTGCAAGAGATTACTCCGATTTGGCTAAAGAATTGGATATGGACAGACCTTCAACAATTTTCAAAATTTTACCCCTTCTCCTAAAAATCATTAAAAACAGGAAAATATTGAGAGCTCTTTTAAGATGAGAAATTTGCCATGAATTCTGTAAAAGTCCTGTTAGCTCTCTCAAAAAACTCTCTTGATTTTTCGAAATTTCCCATATCTTTGTAGAGACCACTTAAATACATACAAACATCTGCAATTGCAGATTTGTAGAATTCGTTTTCCTTAGCTAAATCTTCAAATATTCTCAATGCTTCTAAATACAATTTTTCTGACTTCTTATGCTCCTTTATTACTCTCAAAAGAGATGCATAGTTACATAGAATGACTGCCAAATCAATTCTATAATCTTTTTTCTCTTTCGTAAGCTCTCTGTAAATTTTTTCCGCTTCAGAAAAATACTCTTCCGACTTATCGTATATTCTCAAATCTTTGTAGAGTGATGCCAAATTGTTTAGAGTTTGTGCAAGCATTGGCTTGAATTCTGAATTTATAATAGCCAACTCCCTTCTTATTTCAAGAGCTTCTTCAAGCAAACTCTTTCCCTTTTCCCTATCTCCACTCCCCACATATATTATTCCTAGATCGTTCAAAACGTCTGAAAGTTCCTTAAGCCAAGTTTTGTCTTCTCTTGCTAACCTTCTTAAAATTTCTTCAGCCTTTACATAGCAAATCTCAGCTCTATCCTTCATCCCCATCAAACTTAAAGCCTTTCCACCACTTAACAGGAATATTGCTTCCAATTCTTCTGATTCAAGTTGTCTGCTAAGCTTAGCACAAGTTAAAGCTGAGACAGCTTGACCAGCAATTCCCCTTCTACTCATGTCATTCGATGTTACTTTTAATATATGTAAATAATATATTAAAGCTAAAATTTTACCCCAATCACCACCAATCTCATCTATAATATTGGGATCATCAAATATATGTTTGGCTTTCTCCCTTATTTTCTCTGGAGCCTTGCTTACAATGTAGTTCAAAGCTAAAATCGGTTCTCCTACTCTAATCAGCTCTGCAATCTCTCTAATGATCTCTTTCATACCGAATCTCTAAGCATTAGTATATAAAATTATTGTCTAACTCCTTGCCTAACAACGACAGCAACACCCCTTTGAAACTCCATCATCTCTTTAGCAGATTGCACTGCTTTTCCAGTGGCTAGGAGATTATCTTCCTCATCAACTACAAGCACTTCGTCATTGGCCCTTATATCCTCATCTACTTCAACAACATGCTTTGCAAATACACTCCTTCCCTTTGCTACAAACTCGGAAACATCATTCAAAACAACAACTCTAAGCTTGGGATACTCTAAAAAGCTATGCAATCTCCTTGCACCCTCTATACTCAACGTAAACAATCCAGTATCAGCCTTTAAAGTTGCAATTCTAACACCATTGTCTTTAATCTGTCTGACTTTTCCAGTTTTTGGTGATAAAACAAATTTACAGCTATCTGGAAAAAGTATTTTTCCTGCTCCCCTTCCAAACTGATAATCCGCAATTACCCTTACCATCCTAAGAAGTTTTTCCTCAACGCCCATATCTCCTCTCCCTCCTCTGATAATCCCTTAAGCATCTTAAAAAGTCTATGTATCTGCTAATATCGGCAAAGTAAAGTTCACTATATATGCTCTGCCATATCAAAAACTCTGGTATCTCACTCCCAACATTTATTATCAAATCTGGTTGACTTTTAATCTTCAAAAACCTTTCAAATAATCTTTCATCAACATCTTCTACACTAATTTCACCTTTCTCAATCAATCTTGCAATTTCTTTTACAGCATCAACTATCTCATCCTTACCACTGTATCCCAAAACAAAATTTACCTTTACACCATCCAAGAATTTTGATTCAATTTTTTTATAATCTTTCTTCATACAAATTGTCAACTCCTCTATTTTAAACCTCTTACACCATCCTATAAACTCTTTCATATCAAAGCTTTCATCTGCAACAACCATTATATGCTTTGGAAGATTACCATGCATCAACTCATACTCCAACTTTTTGATGTAAAACTTAACTAGTACATATGATAACTTTTTAAGTAGTTCGTTGAAGATTGACAATGCTCGAAATACTTTCACTCTCAATGCTAATATCACCCCTCTCACTTGATCTAACGATACTTATATCTACGGCATTATGTCTTATATCTTACTTCAGAAAATATGAGCATACAGATGCCTTAATACTATCAACAGTTTTACTTTTTCTATCAAAGCTTGGAATGTCTATTGTAGTTTCATCAGCCTCCATATTCATAGTTCTTGGGCATAGATTTGTTAAAAACACATTACAATCACTACTCGTCTACTTCATACTTTCCATATCGTATTTAACTTATTTGAATCACTTCTTACATTGGGACTGGAATTACATTTTACTTCTATCTTTATTTGCAACTTTATCTGCATCTCTCATGGAGAGCATAAGATCGAATCCCCTCTTAATTTTATTGGGTTTATCAACATCTTTAGCTGTTTTCCATGTATATGCCCTAAGTGTCCCATTTTGGCAAATTTTCTTAGCATTTGCAATTTCTTTCATTCTAAGTTTAATCGCTCTAAAGGTTAGAATTGCAGACGAGAGCGGTTTGATGAGTGCAACACTAATCGGTGTAGTAACAATTGTTTACACAGACTTGAGATTCTTCATACTCCTACTAACATTTTACATTATTGGTTCAGCTGTAACGAAGTTTAAATACGATTTAAAGTTGAAGAGAGGTATAGCGGAGCATGAGGGTGGTGCAAGAGGATTTGCAAATGTATTCAGTAACAGTTTACCAGCACTATTCTTTGCAATGAATTACGGAATATTTAAGATAGATGCATTTGCTCTTGCCTTTACATCTTCAATTGCTACAGCTTTGGGAGATACCATGGCAAGTGAGATTGGAAAAACTGCAGATAAAGTTTATTTGATAACAAATTTTAAGAGGGTTGATCCGGGAGAGAGTGGTGGTATTTCATTTATAGGTGAAGTTTCTGCACTTTTAGGAAGTTTGATAGTATCTTCATTTGCATTTATCTTGGGAATTCTAAAATTGGATTGGATTCTAATTTCTACATTTTTGGGATTTTTAGGAGTTCATATAGACAGCATTTTGGGAGCTACACTTGAAAGGAAGGGTTTTTTGAATAATGCTGGAGTAAATTTAATTGCTACCCTATCTTCTGGACTTCTTGCACTTGCAATACAAACCCAGAGCTATTAAGGACAAAATTGCACTGTATCCAGGAACATCTATATGCACTATCTTTTCTATAGATTTTTTACTGTACTTCGATGGTGTAAAAGGTGGAATTTCAGTCTTTATCAATTGCCTCTCCTCATAAGCTTTTGAGATGAAAAGCATTACTTTTGAAAGTCTCTCAGCTGTTTTGAAATATATTAAAGCATATATTGCATCCCTTTGATTTCCAGTGCTTATGTATTCTTCATAATAACTACTTGCAAATTCGAAATAGGCTACTGGCAGTATTGGTGTAACGGCACTCTCAATTTCAGCTATGGAAGTTTCCGCCTCTTTTTTAGCATTTTCAAGCTTTGATTTCAGTAAATTGCTAAATACTTCTGGAGGAGCTATGAGTTCAACGGCAAGACCAGATTCTACAAGAGAATCTATGCATGCAAATTGTGATCCAGAATAAAATCCCTCGCTGTACAGATTTTGAGCAATGAGAAGAGAATCTTCAGCCTGTTCAATCAAATCTTCATAACCCCTAACAGAATCTGCATATATTATTAGCGATTGTGCAATCTTGAGATAAAATTCGCATCTCTTTCTAATCTCATCTCTATTCAATGGAAAATCTTCCTCTATTGTTTTAAGTAATGACAACCAGACTTTAGCACTCTCAACCCTCTCCTTAGCTAAAGCTAAATAATCTATAGCTTGATGAAAGTTTCCAGAAGTCTTTGCATCTTCCAAGAATTTCTCAGCCCATGCAACTCTCTGTTCAGAAGCACCAACAATCTGAAAAGATTCGATACCAACATTTTCCTCCACACTCTTCAAATATCCCTTCAAATCGTTTATCTCACTCTCAACATCAGCAAAAGCCTTCTCCAAGTCTTCATCACTCTTCAAAATTTTAGAATAGTAAGCTTTTCTAAGAATTATCTTAGCTTGAAAGAATTCGGATGTAGCCGTATAATAATATCCTTCATCTCTGTGTCTTTTTGCCTTCGTTATAAGTTCATCAGCCTCTTTAACACTTCCAACAATATTTTTCAACTTTAATGTTTCATTCTCCATTTCTTCTGCCAATATCTTAAGTAAATTCGAATATTTTGCCAAATTTATCTTAAGTTGAGGTTTTGTGATTGAATATCCTGTGTAATACCATAAAGCTTGTTCAATATTCTCTACTTCAATAACATCAACTCCCAACTTCCTTCCAAACTCAACAACATCTATAGGTTCAGTTACAGTTTTTACAAAGACGAAAGGCCCTTTTTTAATTTCAACAGTCTTTGATAGATACACTATTCTCTGTCCAGCTGGAATTAGAAAAATTTTTGCTCCTGTCTTTGAAGCAGCTTCAAGCTTGTAGGGAATTCCTCCAACTGGACCTATATAACCATCTGGATAGATCATACCAGTCATGAAAACATCGCTACGAGGCGTTAAGTTCTTCAATACACAGATTGTTGCAACAGTCATGACACCTCCAGCCGAAGGCCCACCCACAATTGGTGCATCAGCTTCAATCTCATAATAGAAGTTGTATTTGGTAAAATCTAATCCCAAGAGATCACAAGCAGTTAAAGCGGAAAGTTGAGCAGAGCCTTGCATGTCAATCTCTGTATAAGGAGATACAGAGACAAAAACCTTTCCTTCACCAGCAGTAACAGTAACAGTGATATTTATGACTGCTCCTTCTGGTTTAGGACCACTTTTAACTGCAACAGCTTTTATATGAACGGTTGTAGCATTTACTGGTAAAATCAGTGCTATAACAATTGAAATTATTACCAGTAACTTAATCTTCATATTTTATGACAAGAGACTAAGCAAAAAAATTTAACCCAAGATAGATGTTGATATGTGATCGAAAAAATTGATGAAATAGTCAAAGTAGGTTTGAGTTTGGATTTGTATAGGGTATTGTCTAGATTGTTTGGTAAGAGGGGAGAAAAGGCTTTCAGATACGTTGTTGAGAGAAGAGTTAAAAAGTACAAAGATTTCTTCATTGTTGTTGGTAGTGAGGAGTACATAGTTGACAAGAACTTCTGCACATGCAAAGATTTCCAGATAAATTTGAAGCTCGAAAGACCATGTGCCCACATCTTAGCAGTTGAAATTGCAAAGAGATTGAATGTATACGATTACATAGATGCCTATTATATTGACTTCTTAGAGGTGGAAAAATGAGGAGATTTCTCTTAAATTATCTCAAAGAAAATCTTAGAAAGGCAGGAATTAGGGCTAAGATTTTTTACAGAACAGATTTGGGATGGGTAGATGTATTTACACAGAAATTTACATGTGATATATGTCAATATCCAAATTTAAAAAGATATGAAAGTTTAAGATCTATTGTAATAACTGAATCTGATGAAGTTGTCGGAAATTCAATATTTACAACACCAGAAAACCTCCACAAAGTTCTATCTAAGTTAACATCTAGAGATTTCATAAAATTTGAAGATTGGTTATCGAATTACAAAGATAAAGATAGAAATTTCTATGAAAAAATATTCGAAATACTTAAAGATAAATATGGCAAAACAATAGCCAAGAAGATTATTGAAGGTTTGCTTTTCCTATATACGGCTGGATACGCACTTGAAACTGAAAGGGTTCCCTATTCAGCTCTTTTTTCATACATGCTTGATTTAGGCTTAATTATTGAGGAAACTAAGGAGATTGTAAAACCAAAGACTTTTACGACATATCTAACTCTTAATGGCTCTAAAATTGCCAAAGTTGAACTTTTCGATAGAATTGATGATGATAAGCTTTATAGAATAGTAAAAAATTTTGGATTTGAAAGAACATTTATAGCAGTGATAGGGCTTTCAGGTAGAAGAGGAATGATTCTGAGAGAAATTGATATTGAATGTGGTTCAGATTTTTATGATTTGATTTCCAGCATAAAAGTTGAGGATATATTTAAGTTGAGAGGGGATATCTTCAAAAATTTATGTACTACCTTATGTTACACAGTTTTTTACAATGATTTAATCAAGTTCTTTAAAGAATTAATTAAGGCTGGATTAGCTTTTTACTATCCAGTGCACGATGTTTACGGGACATTTTTAGAGAGAGTTTATGGGACACCAAAGGAAGTGGCAAGCGTAATTACGAGCATGAGTTTCTGCAAGATAGATGAGAAATTTGTTGAAAGGTTCGGTGAGCTTTTGGACATGTTCTACAGGCGTTTTGGAAGGGGAGTAGAATACAAAAAAGCATTTGAACTTGGTATCATAAGGAAGTGTGAGGGGGGAATAGAAGTTACAGAAAAGTTCGAAAATTTTGTTAGAGTTAGATTTGCAAAACTTATAAGTGAGATTTGCGAAAGTTTGGGGATTTAGCAAAAATTTTAAAATTGCTTCAATATCTTGGGACATGGTTAAGGTAGAACTCCTAAGATATACGCCAGATGGTATAAAACTTATTGCAGAAAGTTGTAGGGTTAGTGGAATTCCCCCCGATATACCAGATGAGGAAGTTGTTAAGATGGTTGTGGAGAACGATTATTCGAGTGTCTTGGAACATATTGTTTTTACGTTTGATGTAAGTGAAATAAGTGTAGCTTTGAGTAGAGAATTGCTTGAACATAGAATTGCAAGCCACACGGCAAGATCTACAAGGTATCATGACGAAAGAAGTTTTGGATATGTCATTCCACCACCGATAAGAGATGATAAAGATATGATAGAAATTTTTGAAGAGGCTATGGAGAGTGCAAGGAAATACTACATCAAGATATTCGATAAAATGTTGGAAAAGGGATACAGTAAGGGGAAAGCAAGAGAAGTTGCAAGATACGTTTTGCCAATGGCAACTCATACACATTACGTCTGGACAATCAATGCAAGAAGTTTGATAAACTTCTTAGGACTTAGACTTTGTAGGAGAGCATCACCTGAAATAAGAGAACTTGCCCAAAAGATATACGATATCGTAGTTAAAATATATCCAGAGATTTTTGAAAATATAGGTTGCAGAGGATACAACTTAGGATTGTGTCCAGAGAATGAAGCAAGGCCAAAGGATTGCCCATATAGAAAGATTATTCCACTTAAGAAGGAAATTAAGGAGGAATGGAAAAATAAATTTAAATCAAGTTTGTAATGATTTATCACAACATTATTCGTCAAATGTCGAGCAAATTATTAAATACTGGCCTATTCTATCACAATAAACCGTTATAAATGGGAGGGATAGAATGGTTGATCCAATAGAGGCTATGAGGAAGGAATTTGAAAGTTACATAATTCCTCCAAGCTGGAAAGATAGAGTTTGGAATATAGAGGACTACAGAAAGTTTTACGAAGAAACTATTAAGGATAGGAAATCTATGGAGGAGTGGTGGGAGAAGTGGGCAAATGAACTCCCATGGTTCAAGAAGTGGGATAGAGTACTTGATGATAGCAATCCACCTTTTTACAAATGGTTTGTAGGTGGTGAAACAAACCTAGCTTACTTATGCACCGACTGGCAGATAGAGCAGGGAAGGAAGAATAAGGTTGCAATAATATGGGAAGGTGAGCAAGTTGATGAAAATGGAGAGCCTAGGGAGGTAAGAAAGTTAACGTATTATGAACTCCATAGAGAATCTAACAGAATTGCTTATATGTTGAGGGAGAAGCTTGGAGTTAAGAAGGGAGAAATTCTAACATTTTATCTCCCAATGATTCCAGAACTGCCATTGTACATGCTTGCAGTTCAAAGATTGGGGGCAAAGCATAGCATAGTTTTCAGTGGTTTCAGTGCTGAAGCATTGGCTGTTAGAATAATAGATGCTGGTGCCAGAATTGTAGTTACGGCCGATGGTTTATACAGAAGAGGCAAGGTTCTAAATCTTAAAGCAATTGTTGATGAGGCTGTGAAAATCTGTGAGAGAGAAGGACATAGAGTTGAGAAGGTTATTGTTGTTAGGAGAATAGGAAATGATATACCTTGGACAGAAAGAGACCTATGGCATCACGAATTAATGTCAGAAATTCCAAAGAATGTTGAAGTGGAATGCGAAAGGTTGAGTTCAGATGATTTCAGCTTCATACTCTATACATCAGGTACAACTGGAAAGCCGAAGGGTGCACAGCATTCTGTAGGAGGATATGCTGTATACGTATATGCAACTATGAAGCTCATATTTGATGTAAGAGATGATGACATATTCTGGTGCACTGCAGATGTGGGATGGATAACTGGACACAGCTATGTAGTTTACGGCCCATTGATGACTGGAGCAACAACTCTAATGTATGAAGGTGCCCCAGACTATCCAGATGTAGGCAGATGGGCATCCATAATAGAAAGATACGGAGTTACAATATTCTATACAGCTCCAACAGCAATAAGAATGTTGATGAGATTTCCAGAGGATAATTACACAAAGTATGATCTCTCAACTCTAAGAATAATAAACAGTGTTGGAGAACCTATAAATCCAGAGGCTTGGAGATGGTATTATAGGGTTTTTGGGAGAGAGGATACTGTATGTACGAGTACATGGTGGATGACTGAAACTGGTGGCATAATGACTGGACATAGTCCAGGGTTTGGAAAGATCTATCCATTGAAGCCTGGAACAAATGGATTTCCATTGCCAGGAATAAAGATGGAAGTCTTTGATGATGAGGGTAATCCCGTAAAACCAGGTGAGAGAGGTTATCTCGTTGTATCTACACCTTGGCCAGGAATGTTAATGACTCTGTTCAAAGATCCAGAAAGATACATAGAAGTATATTTCGAGAAATATAAGAAGAGGGGATGGTACTATTACACTGGAGATTTTGCCATGATAGATCACGATGGCTATGTATGGGTGCTTGGTAGAGCAGATGATGTTCTCAAAATTGCTGGACATAGAATAGGCACTGCAGAGATTGAATCTGCAATGATTAAGCACTCAGCTGTAGCTGAGGCAGCATGTGTTGGTAAAAGCGATCCCATAAAGGGTGAAATACCAATAATATACGTGGTGCTTAGAAAAGGTTATGAACCAAATCAAGATATGATTACAGAACTGAAAAAGCATTTAAGAACGGCAATAGGACCAGTAGTAGCATCAGATGCCCAGATTGCCTTTGTTGAAGTTCTACCTAAGACAAGAAGTGGAAAGATCATGAGAAGATTACTTAGGGCGGTTGCTGAAGGAAAACCACTCGGTGATGTAACAACACTTGAGAGTGAGGTTGCTGTTGAAGAGGCTAAAAAAGCTTATGAGATGGTAAAGAAGGCGTTGGAGCAAACTTAGTAAAATTTTTATTTTCACACTTTTTTCTTCGCTCATGGATTGTTTAATTGTCATAGATTTTCAAGAAAAGCTTATCAGACATATAGAAAATGCTAATGACATTTTAAAAAATTCTGTAAAGCTCATTGAAGCCTTCAAAATATTTGGTATTCCCATAATACTAACGGAGCAGGAAAAGCTTGGAAAGACTGTTAAAGAAATTAGGGATGTAATAGAGGTAAAACCGATAAAGAAGAAATCTTTTAGCTGTTTGAAATGTGATGATTTCTATAGAGAATTTAAGAGAATTTCTCCAAGAAAGGTAACTCTAATTGGTATTGAAACGCATATATGTGTCCTACAAACGGCAATCGATTTGATAAAGGAAGGTTGTAATGTATATGTTGCAACTGATTGCACTGGATCGAGAAAATCGGTTGATAGAGAAACAGCTATATTGAGAATGATGCAGGAGGGAGTTAAACTTTCTACAGCCGAAAGTATGATATATGAAATTATGAAAACGGCAGAATTCAAAAGATTTAAAGATATTCTTAATATTATAAAAAGGTGATAATTTGGAAATTCCTCCCGAACCAATATTCCATATAGCTTTAGGATTGAGTGTAGTATTAGTACTCGTTCTCGTTCTCCCTTTTAGGGTTAGAATAATTGAAGAAAATTTGGAACCTTTCTTTCTCATTATGGGTATCATATCTGTAACAATATCTGGACTTTGGAGTTATGAATTGGTATTTGAAGCTATGAAAGAGCCAGTTTGGTTACCCAACACACCAATTCCTATTGGTATCTTTCAAGTTGTTTTGATATTTGGTCTAATGATTTACAAATTTAACCGTCAGATTTATGGAGGAATATTGAGATTGTTAGAAAAACTGGGTATAAAGATTTTTGTTTTTATGATTATAACATTTTTAGGACTAATTTCGAGCATAATATCTGTTATAGTTACTGCTGTTATCCTTTCAGAAATTGCATTGATATTACCTCTTGAAAGGAGAAAGAAAATTGAGTTTATAGTAATAGCATGCTTTGCCGTTGGATTGGGAGCATCATTAACACCAGTGGGAGAACCTCTATCAACAATTGCTGTCTCCAAATTGAAAGGTGAACCTTACCATGCAGATTTCTTTTTCCTTTTCAATCTTTTAAGTGTTTATGTCATACCGGGAATAATTGCTCTAGCATTATACGGAACATACAGAATAAAATCTATTAAAATGGATGAAATAACACTCCCAGAATATGAAGAAAATCTGAGAAGTGTAATAGTTAGGGCTTTGAGAGTTTACACTTTTGTTTCAGCTTTGATACTTTTGGGTAAAGGTTTATCTCCATTGGCAATATGGTACTTCTCAAAGGTTCCTCCAGCTGGACTTTACTGGTTAAATACAATTTCAGCTATTTTGGACAATGCAACACTTGTAGCTGTTGAAATAGAACCAAATATGACTTTATCTCAGATAAAAAGTGCTTTGATAAGTTTGCTTATATCTGGTGGAATGTTAATACCGGGAAATATACCTAACATAGTATCAGCTGGAAGGTTGAGGATAAGAATGAAGGAGTGGGCAAAGGTTGGTGTTCCAATTGGATTTGTTATGCTTGTAATCTACTTTGCAATAATCATTGCTGAATGTTCGCTGTGCTTATAAGGAGTGCAAATTTTCTATTACTGCATCTGCAAACTCCATAGTTCCTACCAATTTACCTCCAATTTTCCTGTGCAAATCGTAAGTAACAATTTTTTGTTGTATTGTCATTTCCACAGCCCTTTTTATAATCTCACTTCCATTCTTCCAACCCAAGAATTCGAACATTAAAGCTCCAGTTAAAATCATTGCTGTCGGATTTACCTTGTTCAGTCCAGCATATTTCGGTGCTGTACCATGAACTGGCTCAAAAACACCCATTCCATCCCCTATGTTTGACCCTGGAGCTATACCTAAGCCTCCTACCAATCCAGCAGCCATATCACTCAAATAATCGCCGTTGAGATTTGGTGTTACTATTACATCGTATTCAGAAGTTCTCGTTAACAACTGCTGAAACATATTATCTGCAATCCTATCTTTAACAACAATCTTACCTTCTGGAATCTCTCCATCGTATTCATTCCAGAGTTCTTCTTCAGTAATAACATAATCTCTAAATTCTTCCAAGGCAACCTCATAACCCCACTCCCTAAAAGCCCCTTCAGTGTATTTCATTATATTTCCCTTATGAACAAGCGTTACACTCTTTCTATTATTTTCAATAGCATACCTAATTGCCATCCTAACTATCCTTTTAGTAGCAAATTCGCTTATCGGTTTTACACCTATTCCAGAATCCTTTCTAATTCTTATTCCAAATTCTCTTTCAAAGAAATCTATTACCTTTAGAGCTTCTTCACTACAAGCTTTCCATTCTATTCCCGCATAAACATCCTCAGTTGTCTCTCTAAATATGACCAAGTTGACGATTTCTGGATTCTTTAAAGGGCTTGGAACACCTTTCAAGTAATACACTGGCCTTACGCATGCATATAAATCCAAAATCTGTCTTATAGCAACATTCAAACTCCTGTAACCACCACTTACTGGAGTTGTTAAGGGACCTTTTAAAGCCACTCTATATTCCCTTATGTAATCCAAAGTTTCCTTTGGCAAGTATTCTCCATAAAACTTATACGCTTTTTCGCCAGCATATATCTCAAACCATATAACTTCCTTTCCAATCTTTTCTGCCGCAGCATCCAGAACTTTTATAGCTGCTGGAGTTACATCAACACCTATCCCATCACCCTCTATATAAGGTATTACGGGATTATTCGGAACGATTAGCTTACCATTTCTATATTCTATCTTTTCTCCTTCCTCTGGAATTTTCAACTGCATGGCTAAAATGCTAGGAATAGAATTAAAAAGTGATCGATTCCAAAAATTGATTATATACTTACAAAATCAGAAAAAACATCTTCATAAAATCTCCTTATCATCTTTTTATCTGTCTGTAAGTCCTTATGTTCCAATACAGCCCTCTCCAATCTTCTCAAAGCGGAATGCAGTGCATATTCTGCACCCCATCCCTCACCTCTCACAAAGAAGTTCCCCTTATCACTTGTAAGCTTCAATCTTACGTAGATAAGTGGCAATCCTCTGTAAAATTCTTTATGTCTCTTCATGTAAACAAAAAGAATTGCTTCTCCAAAGTACTCCTTAAATCTGTTCAAGAAATTCTCTAAATCCTTATTGATCCTATCCATTTCAAATTCATCAAGTTCTACATCTTTGAGAACGACTTGATATGTGTATTTGAATGGAGTTATCTGCCTTAGATAGTATTCGAGTATATCCTTCTTTATGATAATTCCCTCTGGAAAACCATCTTTTGTAATGACAACACTTGATATGTTGTTTTCTATCATCTTATCTATTACCTTAGATATTTCTTCATTCTTTTCTGCAGTTATTACAGGATAACTCATTATACTTTCAACAGATATAGACAAACTTTTCTCTTTTTCACCTCTGAAATCGCCCATTCTAGCCTTTTTACGAGGTGCAAATATCCTATCCACTACATCCTTCCCAGTAATTATTCCTACAACTTTGTAATTCTCATCAATTACAACGACTCTATCAACCCCCTCCTTTCTCATTGTTGCAAGAGCCTTTGCAACAGTAGCATTTCTTAAAATCGTTATAACCTCTGGATTCATTACATCTTTTGCCCTAACTTCACTGAGCTCAGATTTAAGAAGTCTGAGGAAATCGTCAATGTATATAACACCGTATCTACCATTCAACCTAACAACGACGAACGGTGTTGAATCTTCGACAAACCTCCTTGCAACCTTCTCCAGAGATATTTCATCAAAATTTAATATTCCCGTAGGAATTACAAAATGCTTTATCTTCGTTTCGTGTGGATTTACCATTACACATCCTCTAATTAGATCTCTCTCCCTTATTACACCTATTATTTCACCATTCTCTTCAACAATTATACCACTCCTTCCCTCCCACTTTTCAAGCATTGGAACGACTTTAGAAAGTGTTTCATCAGCACTTATGACTTCGTAATCCTCCCTAATTAATTCCTTAAGCTTTTCAACATCCATATTCATGAAAATCAATCCTTGCTATTTATACGTTCCCATAACTGACCTAAACATTTATATAATGGTTGTGTAGAAAAAGTTAATATAAATTTGGAGGTGATGCATGTGGAGTTGCCACTTGCTCCAGTTGAGAGAATATTGAAGAGGGCAGGTGCTCAGAGAGTTAGTGAATCTGCAAAAGTTGAGATGGTAAAGGCTATAGAAAAGATGGCCACTAAGATTGCAAAGAAAGCTTATAAGATTGCAAAGAGTGATGGTAGAAAGACTGTAAGAGAAGATGATATTAAGGAGGCAGCACAGGAGTTATTGAAAATTTAACCTCTCCTCTATTTTTTATTTCATTACGAAAGTTTTTAATAACAATTTTGCTTATATAAGCTTAAGCCGAGGTGGCCTAGCTGGTTGGGGCGACGGACTCATAATCCGTAGGTCCCGGGTTCGAATCCCGGCCTCGGCATAATCTTTTGGAAATAAACCGAGATATTAAAAAAAGATCTATACCATATCAGAAGGTATGAATGATTTGAGGGTTAGAGTAAGGGGAATATATTCAACTGCGATAACAAAAATACTCCTTGATAAAGGTATAAAAGTATCTCATACATCGAAGATAATTAGGGAAAGGTTAGGAATTGATGAATCAAATGAACCTCCAACAGTTACCGTTAAAGATACGGAAGATAAGCATGCTGTTTTAATAGTTGGAGAATACAATCATGGTAAAAGGGTTTATGAAATTCTCAAAAATTATTCACAAATTCAATGGAAATCAAAATTACCACTTCATGCAATAGTTAAGGGAAGAATAATTGATGTTAAGGATGATAGATCAATAGTTGATATCGGCAATTTTAAGGGAATTGTAGATGAAAGATTGGAAGTTGGTGAGGAGTTGCTATTTGATGTTGCAAGACCATTCATGCCAAACGATAATTATGCCAAGCTCTCAACTAAATATACTGTATTCGGAAAATATGTGGCATTGGTAAAGGGAATAGAAAGGAAAGTTATATTCAGTAGACATATAAATAAAAAGTTAAGAGAAGATTTAATTGCTCTCTCAAGATTATCTGACGTTAAGGAGTGGTGTATAAGGTGGAGAAGTTCTGCAGTGCTTGGAAAAATTGAAGATATGCTTAGGGATATTGAGGAAACTTACAAAAAGGCTTTAAATATTATTGAAGCTGGGAAAAATGCTGATGTTGGAGAAGTTGTTTATGATGGTGAATTCTTTGCAATTCTCTACCTTGATAAATTTCTTTGCGATGAAATAAGAAATGAGATAAAACCAACTATAAAATATCACCATTCATTGAAGTCTTTAGATGAAACAGAGATAGTAGATTTCAGCGAATGCTTACTTGAACGTTACGGTAATAGAAATGATATATCTGAAATTGCAATGAACTACATTCTATCTAAGATGTGTGAACAGAAGTTGGTTAAGATTGAGCATATCTCCGCTTTGAAGGGAGAGGTTGTAAGGTTAACACCAGGAAAACCACTCAATAATTACAGCCTTAAGAGAGTCTTTAGAAGGGCTGGAATTTTCGATGGTTTGAATGTGAAAAAAGAGCCAGGAGATTACGATATTATGGAATTTCTACCAAATGCACCATTTATACTGCACAAGTACTATGGAAGGGATGGAAACCTCAAAGGTATATACGTAAACTTGAATACGCCGCCAGATATTTCAAGGAACAGAATTAGATATGTTGATATGGAAGTTGATGTTGTTGCTGGAGAAGAAGTTAGAGTTATTGATGTAGATAAGCTTGAAAGGGCTTGTGAATTGGGTATATTGAGTGAAAGTATAAGGGATTACTGTCTCAATCTGGCTGAACGTATCAAAAATTGTCTTGAATCTCGGGAAGAGATTTGTATACACGATCTCGCTAAAACTCTATAATCTCTCCAGTCATTTCTGTTACATTTATACCGGGTAAATTCTTAACAGCTTTCCTGAACTCTTCACTCCTCAAAGTTTCTAAGAACTTCCTCACAGATTCCTTATTCAATCTCTCCTTTCTTATGACAAAATCGTATTCTTCAGGTCTAATTGGTATGAAATCCAAGTTGTACTTCTCTGCCACAGTTTTTATACCAACACCAACATCAGCTTTACCCATTGAAACCGCTACAGCAATTGCGGTATGTGTATTTGCCTCAACATCGTATCCCCTTATATTCCTTACCAATTCCTCAAAACTCAAACCCCTTTTCTCAGCCAACACTCTCAAGTTCATGTCTATCAAAACTCTCGTCCCACTTCCCCTATTTCTGTTTATGAAGCTAACATCCTTCCTCAAGAGATCTTCAAATCCTCTTATTCCCTTCGGATTCCCTTTTGCAACTATAAACCCCTGTTCTCTCTCATAACCCTTGACCAAAACAACATTTTTCAATCCAAACTTCTCTATGAACGGTATATTGTACATGTTCGTTTCTTCATCAAGAAGATGTGTTCCAGCTAAATCAGCCTCTCCCCTCTTCACAGCCAATAATCCTCCAGTCGATCCAACGTTTATGACTTTTGCATCCAATTTGGCCAATTCTATTATCAAATCAACACCCAAACAGTGACTGCCAATTATAACGAGATCAGAAGGTTTGTAATCTCCGAAAAGAGTTACATCCACTTCCTCACCTTCATCAATAAATAAAACATTCTCTGGAATTTCTATGAAACCATCAGCTTTAGCTAAGGTTGAAGTTGAGCCGGAATAGGATGTGAATGGATAAGCTATGTATTTCTTAGCCTTTATCAATGCTACAGGCCTAAATTCCCTCCTTCCATCTGAATACGTTTTTACCTTAACAACTGCTCTAACCTTGTTTTTTTCCTCCTTCAAACCAGTTAATTTCCTCAAAAATGGTGAAACTAAAGAATCGAATATCATTAGAGCTGAAACTGGATAACCAGGTAATCCGAACAATATTTTTCCCTTAGCTTTTGCTATAACCGTAGGTTTACCTGGCTTAACTGCTATACCATGCACCAAAACATCTCCAAACTCTTCAAATACTCTGTATATTACATCTCCTAAGCCAGCTGATGTACTTCCAGAAGTTATTACTATATCGCATTCATTCAAAGCCCTCTCAACAATACCCTTTATCTTTTCATAGTCATCTTCAACTATTCCATACGTAAAAGCAATACAGCCACATTCCTTAACCTTAGATGCCAATGTATAGAGATTTACATCGTATATCTTTCCCATCTCCAAAGGCTTACCAACCTCTACTATCTCATCCCCAGTAGATATTATTCCAACTCTAGGTTTTCTAAAAACTTTAACTCTATCAACTCCAGCAGAAGCTATCAAACCTATCTCCCTAGCACTCAGAATTTTTCCCCTCCTAACTATCAACTCACCAGCCATGACATCGCTTCCAGCATGAGCAACATTCTCATTTGGTGCAACTGGCTTGTAAATGAAAACATAACCGTTCCTAACTGCAGTATATTCAACCATAACGACTGCATTCGCCCCCTTTGGAATTACTGCACCAGTTGAAATCTCAACTGCACATCCCTTCTCAACTTCAACATTTGGAAATTCACCGGCTTTAACGCTACCAACGATTTTAAGCTTTACTGGATTATCTTCTTCAGCCAAGAATGTATCTTCAGCTTTTACAGCAAAACCATCCATTGTTGCTCTATCGAAGGGGGGAACATCACATTTTGCATATACATCTTCAGCCAAAATTCTACCGTAAGCATCCAGTATACTTATCTCCTCAACCCCCAATTCAATTTCTAAATTGTTTAAAATATTTCTAACCTCATCCAAACTCTTCAGTTCTCTGAAAACCTTTCTCATTTTTCTATCTCTATCATCAATCTAAAAACGTTTTGCATGCATTATGTATATGAAAAATGGGCCACCACAGAGCATAGTTATTATTCCAACTGGGACATCTAAAATTCTTGCCAGTACATCAACCCAAGCTAAAAATGTAGCTCCTACGAGTGCAGATATTGGTATCAAAAATCTGTTATCTTCTCCAACAATCTCTCTCCCTATATGAGGTATCATTAGACCGACAAAACCAATTATTCCAACTATAGATACAGTTATGGATGTTGCAAGTGTTGATAGAGCTATTAGAATTTTTATGACTTTTTTAACATCAACACCAAGATAATGAGCATTCTCTTCACCTAGGAGAAGAGCGTTCATGTGCTTCGAATAAATATAGACAATTGCAGTTGGTATGAGAGAAAAGAGTACAATTCTTGTATCATCCCATACAACATTTCCAAGATATCCAACGAGCCATCCAAGTATCAGGTGTGCATTTGTCTTTACTAAAATTAGCCACTCCAATGCATACAAGAAAAAGTTCACTGCTATACCAGAAAGTAATAAGGATTCTACCGTAATACCTCCCCTTATCTTTGCCAAATTGTAAACAGTTATAACTGTCAATATAGCTGATAGAAATGCAAAAATGGGTGTAACATAAATTCCAGCACCAATCATAAAACCAATTAAAGCTCCTAACCCCGCACCAGTTGAAATACCAAGTATGTAAGGCTCTGCCAATGGATTTCTAAAGACATTCTGCATTACAACTCCAGAGACAGATAACGCCATACCTACGGCAATACCGCATAAAACTCTAGGCAATCTCAAATTGAAGAGAATCCATCTATCCACACCCTCACAAAAAGGAGTGTATATTACTTTTCCAATTAGAGGAGTTATAAATGTTGTTAGAATTGTGATTAACAGAATTATCAAGAGCTTACGCATATCCTTTCCCTCTCATAAGCAACATCTATTATCTTCGATATTTCCTCAATAGCGTAAACAAGTCTGTAAGAAGGTCTTGAAATTACATCTGCATCGATTACATAAACATTTCCACATTTAACAGCTTTCAAATTCCTTAAAACATCACTTTCAATTATCGATTCATAAATTATGTTCTCACCAGAAGAACTCATACCGTTACCACTATTTACTATTATAATATCTGGATTTATCCTTATCAAATCCTCCAAACTCAAAACTACCCATCCACTCTCGTTTACAGCATTAACTCCTCCAGCAATTTCAATAGCATCATCTATAAAAGTATTCTTCCCACTTACCCAAATTGGATCGCTCCAAACTATATGAACTATTCTAGGTTTCCAATTATGTTCATCCTCTCTAATCAATTCTATTCTCAACTTAATCAATTCCACAAGCTTACTTGCATTCTCCTCAACACCGCAAACCTTGCCCAGAATTTCTATATCTCTAATTATATCCTCAATACTTTTAGGATTCAAGCAGATTACAGTTATTCCAAAGCTCTTTAGAGCTTTTACAACTCCAATTCCATTTCCATAACTTGCAACAACCAAATCGGGTCTCAATCTTACAACCTTCTCAACATCAACCGTAGAATATCCTCCAACAGATTCAATTCTCTTAGATCTCTTCAATTCTAAAACATCTGGTGGATAATTGCAGTAATCAGTTACACCGACAATTCTATCCTTCAATCCCAATGCAAATAGAATTTCTGTATTTGAAGGTGCCAATGAAACTATCCTCTTCGGATATTTCTTTACTGAAACTACAAATCCAAAATCATCAGTAAAAACGATATGCGTTTTGTTCTCATAAAAAACAATCGATTCATTATGGGATATACAGCAGATTAAAATAATTGAAAATATTATAAGTACAAATTTCCATTTCATTCATCTTAACTCTATGTCAAGTTTATTTTACTTTCGCTAAACTTATTTATTTTAAAATAAACTGAAATACATGAAGATATACTATGATGACGTATTTCTCAAACATAAGCCATTGGGTTATCATCCAGAGAATCCGAAAAGGCTTGAAATCATAATGGAAGCTCTTAAGGAAAGGGGATACTGGAAGGATATTGTAAAACCTAGAATTGCAGATTTTGAAGAACTTTTGCAAGTTCACGAAGAAGAATATGTAAAATTTATAAAAGAGAGATGTAAAGTTGGATATATTGATGCAGATACTTATGTATGTGAGGATTCTTGGATTTCTGCACTGACAGCTTTTGGATGTGCAATTCAGTGCGTTGAAAATGCTATTAATGAAAAAGATTTGCATCTCGCTTTGGTAAGACCTCCCGGTCATCATGCTGGCAAAAGAGGTATAGCATTCAATGCACCAAGTCAAGGTTTCTGTCTTTTTAACAACATTGCTGGAGCAATTGTTAAGGCAAAAGATTTCTTCGATAGAGTTATTGTAATAGATTTCGATGTTCATCATGGAAACGGAACTCAAGAAATTTTTTGGGGAGATTTGGATGTTATACACATAGATTTCCACGAATACGGAATATATCCGGGAACTGGAGAAGTAGAAGATACGGATGGAGCCAAAATAAATATAGCATTACCTCATTACTCCAATGACAACGATTACATTTATGCTTGGAGAGAGATTGTAGAGCCTATATTGGAAGATTTAAAGCCAAAGTTAATCTTGGTTTCTGCTGGTTTCGATGCCTTCATTAACGATGGACTGGCTACAATGGAATTGACAGAAAAATTCTACTCCTTTGCTGGAAGTAAAATTAGAAATTTTAGTGTTGTGGCAATATTGGAAGGTGGATATTCCGTTGGACTTAAAAAAGGTTTGTTGGCTTTTGTTGAAGGTTATCTAAAGGGATATGAAGTTGAAGATTTCAATCCAAGATCAAATGTTGTTGAAGTTGTTAATAAATTGAAGGAAGTTCATAGGGAATTACTTCCTCCTTAAAGTTGCTCCAAGTATTACAGCAATTGCCAAGATTGCTTCAAATCCCGGAATATATTTAACAGTAGTTGTTATTGTAGCTGTAACAGT
>CAZKQI010000013.1:22709-24334 GCA_964554855.1 uncultured archaeon
CATTAATCTCAGCAACCTTAATTGGATGAGCTTTTCCTAACAAAGCCATTATAGCACATACTGTCATGTATCCCGGATTATCAGTTACGTATTTCGTGTATTTGAAGTAGCCATCTTCCTGCAAACTCAGGAGATGATCTACTACGCTTGTGTTGTTCTTTCTCCAATCCCTTGGATTTATGCCAGCAGCAACTAAGGCTTGAATCGTCCAAGAATCGCTTGCAGCATTGCTCGAAGAGTTTCCGAAGAATCTCATTCCACCATCATCATTTTGACCAGTCTTCAGATAATCGAGAGCTCTTTTAATCACATCCGAATCTCTCGGAACTCCTGCTGCAATCAGAGCTTGGATTGCTGCTGCAGTATCATCATAATCGCTTGGCTCACCAATTGCCCAAGCAAATCCTCCATCATCGTTCTGCTGGGATTTCAACCATTCGACAGATCTGTTTACATCCTCTCCAACAGAGACAAGTGCAATAATTCCCCATATAGTTGTGTAGATGTAATCACCAATTTGCCCATTC
Source organism: uncultured archaeon (assembly GCA_964554855.1). GTDB lineage: Archaea > Halobacteriota > Archaeoglobi > Archaeoglobales > Archaeoglobaceae > Archaeoglobus_B. The sequence continues at coordinate 23,237 of CAZKQI010000013.1, forward strand.
TCTTTGATTTCACTTTTCAATTTTTCAACAAAATCGATACCTGCAAAGTTTCTCGGATTTTCTCCTGCATAAACCAAAGCAAGAATTGTTCTTGCAAAATCTGATGTCCCCATCTTCGGAAGCTCGTCTCTTATGTTTTCCCTAAGGTAATCTATTGGTGATTTGTTGTTTTTCATAACTTTATGTGGATCTTCACCTGCTGCCACCAAAGCCATGATAGCCCAAGATGTTGCAGAGATACTGCTGTTAAAGCTTCCATCATCTTTCTGTAATCCTTTAAGATAATTTAAAGCTTTTTTAATTCTTTCATCAGTTGCATTTAGAGGAAATCCCTTCCACTTTATCACAATTGCAAATAAGCTCGTACTGTTTACTCTTGCCTTAAAGATGTAGTGCGTCTCGTTTTCTGTGAAATTCGTTGGAATAAAAATCCATTTCTCATCGAACTTTGCCAGAAAAACATCGCTTGGAGATGCATTGTATTTTTTAAGGATATCCTTGCTCAATGAAAATTCTATTTCGATTGGTGTTTTGTTAACATCTATATCAAAGCTCTCCAAAACGTATGCATGAAGGCGTGTAAATATAATTCCAGCCTGCTTCACTCTCTCAACCTTAACTTTCTCTTTTATCTTAATGGGAACTGTCAAGTTAACAAGCGTAACGTTTTCTTGCGGTTTTGGCGTAGTTGGTATTACTTCTCCGCTTGTCCAATACATGTTTATGTCAAAAGTCCAATCGCTGTAAGTCTTGAGAGTAATTTTGTAGGGAGAAGTATCTGGTTTCTCACTCATACTTCTCGAAAAATACCATATAACAGTATCTCCAGCTTTCAAATCGTATTGATCTGATGAAACCATTGGAACTTCTCCATTGACTTCATACATCCATCCCGAAGTAGGGCCCAATGATTTTGTGCATATACCCTTAATGCAATCTACGAATAATCCATAGCTATATTTTTTCACTTTTAAGTTGAATCCCATGATATTTGATGCTCTTATAAGAATTCCCAAAGCTGTTCTGTAATTTACATCTACGATCTCACCATCTGCTACTATTTCAACTGTTCCCGAAGGTAAATAGTAATTGCCAATT
>CAZKQI010000014.1:0-23047 GCA_964554855.1 uncultured archaeon
ATTTAACAAAACCAGCATTTCAAATGAAATTCAACAATCTATCAAATGAATGTTAACAGAACTTAGTTGAAAAAGTTGCCAGATGTTAGTTTTAACTCGTGTTACAGACTTGTATCAATTATGCTACCTTGTGAACTACTGGCTCAACCGAAATATTTATATATATGTTATAACAAACAAATAAATTGGCTTTCGCAAAATTTAAATAGGATCGACTATGATGCTAAGGAAAATAGGAAAAGTTAGCCATGTGTCGAAGTCCGGGTTCATAGTCGTAAGGGCTAAAGATTTGCCAAAGATTGGTTCTGAGGTATGTAACAGGAAGCTTGAAAGGATTGGATATGTCTACGACATAATTGGGCCCGTTAAATCGCCTTTCATTTTAATTCGTCCTAAAGATAGGAAGTTGTTGAGGAAAGTTGAGGATGAATTGTTTGTAATTGAAGGAGGTGATGATTATGGTAGAAAAGGAAGTGGAAAAGGAAAAGGAGGTAGAAAAGGAAGTAGTAAAAGAAGTAGAAAAGGAAGAAATAATTGAAGTATGTCCAGAATGCGGTAGTCCGAGGATTGTTAGGGATTATAAGAGGGGAGAATTGATCTGCCAAGATTGCGGTTACGTTATTGAAGAAAAATATATCGATGCTGGACCTGAGTGGAGAGCATTTGATAGTGAGCAGAGAGAAAAAAGGAGTAGAGTTGGTGCACCTATAACGTACACAATCCACGACAAAGGTTTGACTACGATAATAGACTGGAACAACAAGGATTATTATGGTAAAGCAATTTCAGTAAGAACAAGAGCACAGCTGTTTAGGCTTAGAAAATGGCAGAGAAGGATTAGAATAAGTAATGCAACTGAGAGAAATCTTGCATTTGCTTTAAGCGAATTGGACAGAATGGCATCAGCTTTGGGATTGCCTAAGAGTGTTAGGGAAACAGCTGCAGTAATATACAGAAAAGCTATAGAGAAGAATTTAATTAGGGGTAGGAGTATTGAGGGTGTTGTAGCTGCGGCATTGTATGCTGCATGTAGACAGGCTGGAGTACCAAGAACTTTGGATGAAATAGCTCAATATTCAAGAGTTGATAGAAAGGAAATTGGTAGAACTTACAGATTCATTGCAAGAGAATTGGGTCTAAAGCTAATGCCAACATCACCAGCAGACTATGTTCCAAGATTCTGTGCTGCTTTGGGATTGAGCGGTGAAGTTCAGAGAAAGGCAATAGAGATAATAAAGAAGGCTGAAGAAAGAGAACTGACAAGTGGAAGGGGTCCAACTGGAGTTGCTGCGGCCGCTATATACATAGCATCAATACTGTGCGGTGAAAGAAGAACTCAGAGAGAAGTTGCAGAAGTTGCAGGTGTTACAGAAGTAACTATAAGAAATAGATATAAAGAATTGGCTGAAAAATTGGGAATAGATATTATACTCTAATTTTTTGAGCAAATATTTAAATTCAGATTACTTTATTTCTTTCAATGAATGATAGGTTGGTAATTAAGAGGAGCGGATATCCTTCTCCAGGTGAAATTGTAATTGGAACTGTTACAAGAGTGATGGACTTCGGAGCATTTGTTTCTCTTGATGAGTATGAAGGGAAGGAGGGAATGGTTCATATAAGTGAAGTTGCGCCTGGATGGATTAAAGATATAAGGGATCATGTCAAAAGGGGACAAAAAGTAGTTTGCAAGGTTTTGAGTGTAAATCCGAAGAGAGGACACATAGATTTATCAATTAAAGATGTTACAGAAAGACAAAAGAAGGAGAAGTGGCAGGAGTGGAAGAACGAGCTCAAAGCTTTTAAATGGCTCGAAATAGTAGGTGATAAACTTGGTTTAAGTAGGGAAAAGCTTACTGAAATAGGGAGAAAGTTGGTAAAGGAGTACGATAGTGTTTACGAATCTTTTGTTGAGTGTGCTTATGAAGGCTATGAAGTTTTAGCTAAAATTGTTGGTGAAGATTTTGCCAAGAATATGGCTGAAATTGCTAGAGAAAATATTAAGCCTCCAAGAGTAAAGGTTAGGGGATACTTTGAACTTAAAAGTTATGAAGGGGATGGTGTTGAAAGGATAAGGAAAGCTCTGATGAAGGCTTACGATGTAATAAGAAAGTTCCCGAACATGAAAGTAGAAATTGAATATGTTGGAGCACCCAGATATAGAATTGTACTTGAAGCTGATGATTATAAAATTGCTGAAAAAGCATTAAAAAGTGTTGTTGATAGCGTTTTAAAGACTATAAGGAAGTTGGGTGGGGAAGGAAACTTTGTTAGGGAACATTTAGGGTGATTTGATGATAATTTCTACAGTTGTTGGAAACTATCCAAGACCTGAGTGGTTCAGAGATTATTTGAGAAGAGTGGAGGGAATGCAAAAAGACTTAGATGTTAAAGTAGATAGAGATGTTCTTAAAAAAGCTATATCGGAAGTTATAGATGAGCAAAAAAGGGCAGGAATAGAGCTTTTGACAGACGGTCAGTTAATATGGCACGATTTCCTTTTAACAATAGCTTCAAGACTTAAAGGATTTGAAATGAACGGATTAGTTAGATACTTCGATAACAACCTATACTATAGAATTCCAGTTGTCAAGGGTAAAGTTGAAAGAAGAGAAAAAATTCTATACGACTTTGAAATTGCTTTTGAAATTGAAAAAAATGTTAAACCAGTTTTAAGCTGCTATACAGTTGCCAAACTATCTAAGAACAAGTTTTATTCTAAATTTGAGGACTTTCTGTGGGATCTTTGTAAAGCTGTAAAGGAAGAGATTAGAGATCTTGAAAGTATGGTTACTTGTGTTCAGATAGATGAACCCGCTTTGATTTATGCCGAAAAGAATGAAATTAAGAATTTGGAGGATATATTTAAGGAATTAACTTCAACAAATGTTGAAACAATTCTCATGACATACTTTGATTCTGCTGAAAGAATTTTTCCAGAAGTTTTGGATTTTGGATTTGATGTGATAGGTTTGGATTTTGTAGAAGGTTATAAAGAAAATTTAAAGATTTTGGATGAATATAAAATAGAAAAAATAAATATTGGCTTAGTAGATGGTAGGAATACAAAGATGGAAGATTTAAATGAGCTTAAAGATAAAATTGACAAAATATTTTCTAAATGCGACTTCAAGAAAGTTTACGTATCTCCAAATACTGGTCTTGAATTCTTGCCAAGAATAAAGGCTTTTGAGAAAATGCAATTGGTTTCAAAGCTTAAGGAGGTGTTTGAATGAAGACAACTGTAGTAGGTAGCTATCCAAAGCCAAAATGGCTTTTAAAGATGATAAAGCTCCATAAAGAAGGTAAGATAGATGATGATGTAATGGATGAGGCGTATAGGGATGCTGTTAGGGCAGTTGTTAAAGATCATGAAGTTGCTAATGTAGACATAATTTGGGATGGAGAAATGAGAAGGGAAGAAATGACATCTTATTTCGCTGAAAGGATTGACGGATTTGTTATATATGGTGAAGTAAGAGTTTGGGGAAATGCATATTATCCAAAACCATCAATAGTTGGAGATTTGAGATATAGGGATGAGTTGGCCATAAAGGATTATCTCTTCTTGAAGAGCATAACTGAAAAGGAAATAAAAGTTCCCATAACAGGAGCTTACACTATAGTTGATTGGAGCTTTAACGAATATTATTCTACAAGGGAAGAGGCAATTTATGCTTTAGCTGAAGTTTTGAATAGGGAATTTAAGGAACTTGTTAAAGTTGGTGCAAATTACATTCAGATAGATGAACCTGCCATACCGACTCATCCAGAAGAGATTGAAATTGCAAAGAATGCTGTTGAGATAATGGTTAAGGGAGTCAATGCTTATATAGGTATGCACATGTGTTATGGCAATTACAGAGCAATTTTTCCAGATATATTGGATTTTAAAGTTGATCAATTGGATTTTGAATTTGCAAACAGGAATTTTGAGGATTTAGATGTACTGAAGGAATATGACTACGATAAGGATTTGGGATTCGGATGTATAGATGTTCACAGTAAGAGTGTGGAGAGTGTTGAAGATGTTAAGAGAGCAATTTACATGGCTTTAGAAATTGTTGAACCAGATATGCTTTACGTAGATCCAGATTGTGGTCTAAAGCTTTTGCCTAGAGATATTGCCTTTGAAAAGTTAAAGGTAATGGTTGAAGCTACTGAGAAAGTAAAGGAGGAGCTAGGTTTGGAATGATTTTTGATATTCATTGGAAGAGATACGATGCATGGTATGATAGAAATAGAGATCTGTTCAAGAAAGAGTTAGACTTTATAAGGAAAAACATAGAAAGCTTTAATTTGGGGTTGGAGGTAGGAGTTGGGAGTGGAAGATTTGCCAATGAGTTGGGAATAGAGTACGGTATTGATATATCAATACAAATGCTGAAGCTTGCGAAGGAGAGAGGTATTGAGGTTGTGAGGGGAGATGCAAGTCATTTACCTTTTAAAAGAGTTTTCGATGCAGTTTTCTTCATATTTACGATATGCTTCTTGAAAGACCCACTTCAGGCCTTAATTTCTGCAAGAAATGTGCTTGTAGAGGGTGGAAAAATTTTGATATGTGCAATTCCTAAGGAATCTAAACTATCTGAAGAGTATTCTAAAAAGAAAAACCTTTTCTACAATTTTGCAAAATTTTATACATCTAATGAGATAGTTAAAATGCTAAAAGAGGCTGGATTTAGTGTTGTTAAAACCGATTTTGAAAATCTGAAGTATGGTAAAGATATATTCATTGCATTGGGTATTAATGAAAAAGTATAAGAACTTCTTGTATAAAATTTTAGTCAAATGGAGAGGGATATCCTTCTCGAAAGGCTTGAAAAAAAATTGGCTGAAAAGGAAAAGGAGGTTGAGGAGTTGAGAAAGATGTTATCTTCAAAAACTCTTGAGGAATTGAAGGAAGAGCTTAGGGGAGAATTTAAGAAGGAAATTAAGTCTATAGAAGCTAAGATTGCAGAACTCTCTAAGAGTGTTGAGGCTTTGATGAATGAGGTTCTTTTCATAAAGTCCGAATTGAAAACTCAGGGAAAGAAGAAGGATATCGTTGAAATTGCAGAAAAGAAGAATGTCGAAGAAAAGCCTAAAAAAAAGCAAATCGATTACGATGAAGGAATAATAGTAATAGATTGAGATGTTCATAAGGAAAATTAGACTCAAGAACTTCAAATCATTCAAAAGGGCTGAAATAGTATTCAAGGATAACTTTACAGTTATAACTGGACCCAATGGTAGTGGTAAGTCAAACATAATAGACTCTATACTTTTTTGCTTTGGGCTGACATCTTCAAAAACTTTGAGAGCTGATAAACTTACGGATTTAATAAAGCATGGGCAGAGAGAAGGAGAAGTTGAGATAGAGCTTGATAGTTATGTAATAAGAAGAAGAATAAAGGAAACTGATAAGGGTTACTACAGCTACTACTACATAAATGGAAAGAGTGTAAGTTATTCTGAAGTAGAAAGATTGGCTGAAAAATTTGGGTTCAATACGGAGTACAGTGTTGTAATGCAGGGAGATGTGACGAGAATTGCGGAGATGACTCCACTACAAAGGAGGAAAATAATAGAGGACATAGCTGGAATATCTGAATTTGAAGAGAAAAAGGAGAGAGCTCTTGAAGAGCTTGAGGAAGTGAGGAGTAACATAGAAAAAGTAGAGATAATGCTTAGAGAAGTGGAGGATAGGCTTTCAAGATTGAAAGTTGAGAGAGAGGAAGCTATAAGGTATAAAAAGCTTGTTGAGGAGAAAGAAGAGCTTGAAAATTTTAGGAAAGTTCACGAATATTTAAAGCTTTCAAGTAACTTAAATAATTTAAAGGATAAACTTGAGAGGTTGAATTCGGAAAGAGATGAAATATTGAAGAGTATTACATCAATAAACTCTGAGCTACTGAGATTGAATGATGAAATGGAGGATGTTGTTAGGGAAATTGAATCTTTCAAAGATAGTGAGTTGAAGAGGATAAATGAAGAAATAAATAGAATTACAAGTGAAATGAATGGTTTGAAGAAGTTGATTGATGTTCATAAATTGGAAATCGATGATCTTAGAAAAGAAAAAAATAGACTTCTCCTTTCAATTGAAAATAGTGAAGAGGAGATTGAAAAGACTGAAAAAGAGTTAAACGAAATTGAAGTTAAAATGGAGAGCTTGGAAAAAATTCTTGAAGAAAAGCTGAATCACATGACCTCATTGAAAGCTAAATATGACAAAATTTACTCAAAGCATGGAATCCAAAGGAAGGAGCTCGAAGAGAAGTTGAAAAATTTGGAAAACTTAAAAGAAAAAAGAACAAATCTTCTAAAGGAGAGAGAGAAAATATTGGAGGGTCTTAGAAGGGTTGAAATGGAGATAGAGGAAATGGAGCTAAGTAAGGAGAAAATTAATTTAGAAGAGATATCGAAAGAGATTGAAAATGATGAGAAAAAGGTTGCATCACTCGTAAATGAGATAGATAGGCTCAATCTCAAGATTTTTGAATTGGATGGTGAAATTTTCAAGATAAGAGATGAAATATCAAAAGTTGATAAAGATGTTAGGGAGAAGGAGATAGAGTTGGCAAAGGTTTCAGTAATAAGACCTAAGGCTGTTGAGTTGATTTTGAAGGCAAAAAATGATGGAAAACTTAGAGGAATTTATGGAACAGTCTCACAACTCTGTAAGGTTGATGATAATTTCTCTTTGGCTTTAGAAGTTGCTGGGGGTAACGCTTTGAACTTCATAGTTGTTGAAGATGAGGACTGTGCAATAGAAGCTGTTAAATATCTAAAAGAGATTGGAGGAGGTAGGGCAAGCTTCATTCCATTGAACAGAGTTAAAGTTCACTTAAATCTAGATAAATCTGTCCTGAGTATTGATGGAGTAATTGACTATGCTGTCAATTTGATAGAATGTGATGATAAATTTAAAAAAGTCTTTGAGTTAATATATAAAGACACACTTGTTGTGGAAAATATAGATATTGCTAAGAATTTCATCAATAAGTTTAGGGTTGTCACGCTTGATGGAGATTTGATTGAAAAGAGTGGTATCATTACTGGTGGGTATATTAAAAAGAAATCTTTAGGTCTTTTCGATAGGGAAAGTAAGTTGAGGGAAGAAATTGAGGAGTTAAGGAGGAAGAGGAGAGAACTTGAATTGAAACTTTTGGAGATTGAGGAAGAGAGAAAGAGATTGCAAGAAAATCTTGAAAAGCTGAAGATGGAACTTACGAATACAGAGAGCAGAATATCTGCAAACAGGCATAGAATAGATGAGTTTGGAAGATTTTTTGAAGATATTGAGAAAAAGCTTAAAGAAAAGAGAAAAGAATCTGAAAAACTTAACTCAAGAGCTATTGAGATAGAGAGAGAAATATATAATATTGAAAATGAAATTAGATCTCTTGAAAGTGAGATAAGGAAGATTGAATCCAAGCTTAAAGATGATAGCTTATCTAAGTTGAACACAAAGATTGAAGAGATTAGGATGGAAGTGGAACGTCTAAAGGATTTGAAGTCAATTTTATATTCAAAGCGCAGTAGTTTAACTGTAAAGAGGAATGAAATGTTGAAATCCATTGGGGAATACAAATCGAATCTAAGAATTTTAGATGATAAGATTTCTGAAAGAATTGAAAGAATTAAAGAAGCTGAGAATAAGATAAATAATTTAGAAATTATTTTAAATGATTTAAAGAAGAAGGAAATAGAAATTAGTAGGGAAGTTGGAGAATTGAGAAAAAGGAGAGATTCAATTTTGAAGAAAATAAGTGAGTTGGAGAAAGAAAAATCTGATAAAGTTCTTATGGAGAAAATTTTGAATGAAAAGATTGAAAATATTAAAGAAAAGATTGGAGAGATTGAGAGCAAGCTTGAAAATTATGATGTCGAAGTGCCAGAGAATTTACCATCTTTTGAATATGTAAACAGGAGAATTTTAGAGGTTGAAGAGGAATTGAGAAATTTTGGGGATGTAAATATGAAGGCAATTCAGGAATATGAGGAAGTTAAAGAGAGATTTGAAAATCTAAAAGATAGAAAATCAATTCTTGAAAAGGAAAGATTGAAGATTATAGAGAAGATAAAGGAGATTGAAAAGATGAAAAGAGAGGCATTTCTATCGACATTCAATTCTATAAACGAGAAGTTTAGAGAAATAGTTAGAGAGTTGGCAGATGGAGAAGGAGAAATATACTTGGATAAGGAAGATCCTTTCCAGAGTGGATTGTATATAAGGTTCAAGCCTTTTGGCAAACCAATTCAGAGGCTTGAGGCTATGAGTGGTGGTGAAAAAAGTTTGTTGACATTGGCATTCATATTTGCAATTCAGATGTTTAAACCAGCCCCCTTCTACGCTTTCGATGAGGTTGACATGTTCTTGGATGGAGTTAATGTTGGTAGGCTTGCCAAGATGATAAAGAGGCTATCGAGAGATGCCCAGTTCATAGTTGTTTCTTTAAGAAAGCCCATGCTTGAAAATGCAGATCACATCGTAGGTGTTACGAGGGGAGGTGATGGAGAATCGATAGTAACAGCGATCCAGTTGAAATAATTTATGAAATGGCTAAAAAAGGGGAAATAGATCCGTGGAATGTGGATATAGTCGATTTGACAGACAAATTCTTAAAAAAGATTGAAGATTTGAGAGTTTCTGGTAGGATAATACTTTATGCATCTCTTCTCCTAAGAATGAAGTCAGAAATTCTTTTGAATGAAATGTATAAAGAGGAAGATGAATTGGATGAAATTGAGATAGATATTGATTTTGATTTAGATTCAATTGATTTTAAACCTGTAAGAAGAAAAATAAAGAGATATACTACTTTGGATGATCTAGTAAATGAGCTTAGACGTTTGGAGAGATTGAGAGAGAAGAAAAGGAAGAAAAGAAGTTTTGAGAGGAGTTTTGAGAAAATCGAAAATATATCTCATGAAGAGGATGTTGAAGAAAAGATTATCGAAGTCTACAAGGCTCTAAAAATGCTTGGAATGAGAGAGATATCATTTCTAAAATTGATCAAGGATTTCGATAAATCTTTAAAAGTTACTTATTACATTTCAATTCTACACTTGGCTTACAGAAACATGTTGAAGATTGAGCAGGAAGTACCCTATGGTGATATAAGGGTGGTAGTTGATGAAGGAAGAAGTTGAAGCTATATTGTTTTCATCATCTGATCCAGTCAGCATAAATTATATTGCAAAAAAGCTGAGAATTAAAGTTAGCGATGTTAGTAGGGTAGTTGATGAGTTGATATCTGAATACGAAAGAAGAAGGACTGCCCTTGAAATTATAAAGCTTGGTGATAAAGTTTTGATGAGAGTAAAACCGAAATATCAATATCTCGTTTCAGGTGAAAGAGATTTGGATAGACCTACTCTGAGAACTTTGGCCATTATAGCCCTAAATCAACCTATAGAGTTATCTAAGCTTGTCAAAATTAGAGGTAGTAGATGTTATGAGCATGTAAAAAAGTTGGAAAATCTTGGACTTATTAAGGCTGAGAAGAAGAGTAGAACTAAGATTTTAACAACGACCGACACCTTTCTAAGGTATTTTGGCTTAAATGTAAGTAGTATTGATGAGCTAAAGGAAATTTTGAAGAGCAAAGTTGAAAGCTTAAACTTATAAGTCATGAAAGAATCTTTTGTCAGATGTTCGAGAAAGTTTTGGTTGCTAACAGGGGTGAGATTGCAATAAGAGTAATGAGAGCATGCAGGGAATTGGGTATAAAGACCGTTGCAATCTACAGTTCTGTCGATAGAAAGGCTCTACATAGACTTTATGCTGATGAGAGTTATTATTTAGGAAGGGCTGAACCTAGGGAGAGTTATCTTAATATAGAGAGAATAATTGAGATTGCAAAGAAGGCTGATGTCGATGCAATACATCCAGGTTACGGTTTTTTGGCTGAAAACCCAGAATTTGCCAAAAGATGTGAGGAGGAGGGAATAGTTTTCATAGGACCTAAATCTAAAGTGATTGCGAAGATGGGTTCGAAAGTTACGGCAAGAAAACTCATGAGTGAAGCTGGTTTACCAGTTGTTCCGGGATCTCCAGCATTAGATGATTTGGATGATGCAATTAAATGGGCTGAGAAGATTGGTTATCCAATTGCGATAAAGGCATCTGGTGGTGGAGGAGGAATTGGTATAACGATAGTTAATGATGAAGACGAACTTGAAGGTGCATTTTATAAATCAAAAAAATTGGGTGAGAAGTACTTTGGCGATCCAACAGTTTACATTGAAAAGTATCTACCAAAGCCAAGACATATCGAATTTCAGGTTTTGGCAGATGAACATGGAAATGTTATTCATTTGGGTGAAAGAGAATGTAGCATTCAGAGGAGACATCAAAAACTGATTGAAGAATGCCCATCTCCTGCTGTAGATGTAGAAACAAGGGAAAAAATGGGTAAACTTGTTGTGAGGGGAGCTAAACACATAAGCTACACAAATGCTGGAACTATGGAATTTCTTTATCAAGATGGAAAATTTTACTTTTTGGAGATGAACACACGTTTACAGGTTGAACATACAATAACGGAATTGGTAACTGGTATAGATATTGTAAAGTATCAGATAAGAATTGCTTACGGTGAGGAGATATATCACGATCAGAATGAAGTTTCAATGAGAGGGCATGCTATTGAATGCAGAATAAATGCCGAAGATCCCGTAGATTTCTTGCCGAGAAGTGGTAAGATATTTCATTACAGAAGTCCCGGTGGAATAGGTGTTAGAGTTGATAGTGGTGTTCATATGGGTTACATAATTCCAAAAGAATACGATCCTATGATATCTAAGCTTTGTGTTTGGGGAGAGAATAGAATTGAGGCAATCCATAGAATGAGAAGGGCTTTATGGGAATATGTAATTGTAGGTGTTGATACAAACATCCCCTTCCATTTGGCTGTCATGCACAATGAAGCATTTGTTAGGGGTGATACTCATACTAAGTTCGTTGATGAACAGAATATTAGAGAAGATGTGAGAAGATACATGGTCAAATTCCATCCAATAATGAAAAGGTTGGGAGAAGTTTTCAGAGAAGAGATTAGAGAAGAAGATATTGCAATATCAACAGCAGTGGCTGAGTATGAGAGATTTGAAGATAGAAAGGTTAGCACTTGGAAGATGCATGCAAGATTGGAAAATGTAAAATAATCAATTAGATAAAATACCTATCTTTAAACCTATCTCAAGCCAAGCCCAAGCCCATACAACACATTCGAAAGCTCTAATTAAATCACCTTTCTCAAAGAAATATTCAGAATCATTAATATATGCTTCTATATTTCTTAAAAACTCCTCTCCTCTCTCGTTAACAGCTTTGACATCTTTTAACTCCAGCTTTATCCTTTCAAGCCACTTTTTCGTCTCTCTAATCAACTCTTCTTTTTCACCCATAGTGTCAATCCCTCCCTCTTTAAAACTAAAACCTCATCTCCTTTCTTAAGACTCTCATTACTTCTGCAATTCCAAATTTCTCCTCTTACCCTAACAAATCCCTTTCCATCTCTGAATTCAACAATTTCTCCCACTTCTCCAATCACTTCTCCAACTCTCAATCTAATCTTTCTGCTCTGAAATATCTTAATTACTGCAAAAGTCATGAAAGAAGCCAAACCTAAGCTAATTCCAGCTAGAAGATAAAGGAAGTTCATGTAAAAGTCTTTGGGCATCAAAGGCTCCTTTATAAACATGAGAGAACCTAAGACAATTAAAATTATTGAAATTATTGCCAGTACTCCATGAGATGGCATGAACAACTCTAAAATGAGGAGAATTATACCTATCAAAACGAGAACAATCCCCAAATAGTCGAATTTTATAACTTGAAGACCGAATAGTGCAAGAATTAGACATACAAAACCTACAACCTCCAATCCAATTCCCGGAGTTGAAAAACCTATTATGAGGGCATAAATTCCTATGAGGAATAATAGGAATACAACAATTGGACTGCTCAAAAACCCTACTATTTCCGATCTAATGGATTTGTTTACCTTTAATATCTTATCTCCTTTAACATTTAATGTAATGTTCTTACCATTCAAACTTACAATCTTTCCATCAACTCTTTCAAAAAGCTCTTCCTTACTATCAGCTAAAACATCTATCACTCCCTTTTCATAGGCTTCTCTAGCAGTTAAACTAATTCCTTCCGTAACAAATCTCCTTACAACATCTTTCGGCTTACCTCTTATCTCAGCAATACTCTCTATGTAACTTGCAACGTAATTTATAGTCTTGTTTCTTTCCTCATCTGTAAAACCTACGGGAGTTGCTGAGCCTAAAGATGTCCCGTTTGCCATTGCAGATAAATGACCTGCCAGTAGTATTACAGTTCCTGCGGAAGCCGAGAAAGAACCTTTGGGAACATATGTTATGACTGGAACATCGCTATTCAGTATCATGGAAACAATTTCTTTTGTTGATGATAGAAGCCCGCCAGGTGTATCCAGAACTATTAATATAGCATTAGCATCTTCTTTCTCTGCCAAATCGAAACCTTGTTTTACAAGTTCAACTGTCCCCTGATTAATTTCTCCCTCAATATCAACTTCAACAATCAAAGCATTAACTTGAGGAATCAGAATTGCAATTAAAATTATAGCAATTGTAAATCTCATAAAAATGCTCATCTCAATCGTTATTAAAAATAATAGTAATACTCACCCTTCGCTTTCTGCTCTCTATCCAACCTTGAACCGATCTTATTTACACGTGGTCTCCTCGTTTCCTCATCCCTCCTAAAAGTTATACCCAAATCGGCTAAAAATGTGTTCATACCTTCTCTCATCCCCATAGGTCTTTTAGCAATTCCCCTTTTACCCGGTTCACCCTGAAAGACCATTAACCTGTCGCTTACCATATCAATTAGATATATGTCGTGATCGACAACCAAAACACTCTTTGAAAAGTTTAGAGCAAATCTTCTTATCAATCTTGCAACTTCAATCCTCTGTTCAACATCCAAATGTGCAGATGGTTCATCTAAGAGATAGAGATCGGCATCTCTAAGTAGACATGAAACTATTGCAACCCTCTGTAATTCTCCACCACTCAAATCATCCAAATTCCTTTCCATTAGCTTTTCCAAATCCAAAGGTTTTATGAACTCAGTCTTATAGTAAGAAGAGTTTATCATTGGATTTATCTTCTTGAGGAATTCTCCAACTTGCATACTTATATCAGCTTTGACATACTGAGGTTTATACGATACTTTAACATTCAAATCAACTTTTTCATCATCATCCTTCAAAACTCCAGCCAGAACTTTAATGAAAGTAGATTTTCCAGTTGCATTCTTACCTACAATACCTAAAACCTCTTCACACCTAATATCTCCTTTTTCAACATCAAGTTTAAAACCATCTAGCGTTTTTGTGAAGTTGGGATATTCTGCAAGAACTTTTTCACTAACTTCCTTTCTAGGTTGAAATATATCGAACTCTATCGGTTTTTCCCTAATTCTAATATTTTCCTCAACCAAATATCCCCTCAAATACTGGTTTATTCCAACCCTTACTCCCTTAACATTTGTTATTACACCGTATACACTTGGTTCACCATAACTGATATGGATGAAGTCTGCAAGCATATCCAAAATCGCCAAATCGTGTTCAACTATCAAAATAGATCTTTTTTCAGCTAATTCCCTAATGACCTTGGCACAGTTCATTCTTTGATATATGTCAAGATATGATGTTACCTCATCAAGGAAATAAAAATCTGCATCCTTCATCAAACAGCCAGCTATTGCAATTCTCTGCAATTCTCCACCACTTAAATCCTTAACATCTCTTTTTATACAATTCTTAAGCTCCAATCTTTCAACAATTTCATCAAAAATCCCTCTTTCATCAACCTTCTTTAGAAGATTTTTAACATTTCCCTTGTACACTTTTGGAATTGCTTCTATATACTGTGGTTTAATGCTAACTCTAATCTTTTCATCCGCCAAATCTTTGAAGTAATTTAGGAGTTCTGTTCCAGAAAATCTTTCAAAAATTTCTTCCCATTCAGCATTTTCCTTACCCAAGTTGGGTTTCAATTGTCCAGTAAGGATTTTTACTGCAGTTGTTTTTCCAGTTCCATTTGGCCCCAAAAGTCCCACAACATATCCCTTCCTTGGAATTGGTAATCCGTAAAGAACAAAACCGTTCTTACCGTATCTATGAACTTCCTTACCTTCAAGTTCGTGGGGTAATCCAACGATAGATATAGCTTTAAATGGACATTTCTTCACACATATTCCGCAACCAACACAAAGCTCTTCAGAAATTTCTGCTTTATCCTTAATAACTATTGTATCTTCTGTTCCAGTTCTAACCTTCGGACAGTATTTTACACATTCATGAGAACACTTCTTAGGCTGGCATCTATCCTTATCTACTACTGCTATTCTAACCATTTTAGAATGCTAAAATGCTCGAAATATAAAAATTAAGCATTGAGAAGGAATGTCCAAGTTATGTACCATCCAGCAAAAGACATGAGAGAAATTCCCAGCCAATCTTTACTCTCAAGTCTGATGTTAAGCTTTGGGAAGATAAATTTGTTGATGTAGATGAAGAAGACTAAAACAATTATCCCAAGCGGATCTCTTGACCTTGTACCATCAGTTATCAAAAATGATAAAATTCCAGCTAATATACCCAAAACAAGTGGGATTACAGTCTTTATGAAATTATCCCTCTCCATATCATCACCTAAAGTTCGGTCTTTTTGATAGTAGCATTGGTAGTGGTAAGGGCTTGAAAGGTTTGCCATCACACTCATTTTTAATTCTTTCTACAAGCTCATCAACTTTCATTTTAACTCTCTTTTGCTCCTTCAAACTCGATTCCGCTCTGACAGTTACAGTTAAAAAGTTCCCTTTAATCTCTTCCTCACCTATCACTGCAACGTAAGGTATCCACTCCCTTCCAGCATCTCTTATCTTCTTTGCCAATGTTTCATCTCTATCGTCAACATCCACTCTTATATTGTAATTCCTAAGCTTTTCGGCAACTTCAAAAGCTTTATAGAGATATCTTTCAGAGACTGGTATAATTCTAACTTGGGTTGGAGAAAGCCAGACTGGTAACATTGGCAACTTACCCTTTTCAATTTCCATGTATGCCTTTTCAAGTAGTGCGTACATGCATCTCTCAATTGCTCCACTTAGGGAGCAGTGCAAAATGAGAGGTCTTCTCTCTTCACCTTCTTCATCCACATAACTTATATCATACCTCTCAGCATTTTCAACATCTATCTGAACGGTTGATAGGGCTGAAGCTTTATCCAAAGTGTCTATAAAGTTGAATTCAAATTTTAATACAAAGTAGAAAAACTTCTGATCCCACATCTCAATAAGTATTGGCTTTTTAAGTACATCTACAAGTGAATGAATGAAATCTCTATTATTCTCATAGAAATCTCTTGTAACTCTCAAAGCTACTTCATAATCATCTGGATTCAAACCAATACAATTTAAGACCTCTACGGATAATTTATATTGATTGAAGAATTCTTGTTTAGCTTGTTCCATATCTTTAACTATTGTGTGCATATCTGGCATTGTAAATGCTCTCAACCTTCTCAATCCTACCAATTCACCTCTCTTTTCCTTTCTAAAGGAGTAACGAGTAAGTTCATATAATTTAAGTGGTAGGTTTTTGTAAGTGATTACGGAATCGTGTGCAATCAAAAACTGTCCAAAGCATGCAGCAAACCTTAGGAAAAATTCTCTTTTATCTCCTTTAATTATGTACTGCCTTGCTGGAAACCTTTCAAGATATCTCCTTAAAGTTGGATGAACTCTATCGTACATTATCGGTGTTTCAACTTCCATAGCTCCATACTCTATACACTTTAAAGTCACGAACTCTTCAAGCAAACTCTTGATAAGCCTGCCTTTCGGATAGTATCTCAAATGCCCAGAATCTGAAGCAGGCTCATAATCCGCAATTTCAAGTCTTTTCATGAGTTCTACATGTGGAGGAATTTTGTCTATTGCTCTTCTCTTCTCCATTTCGTACTTGGCAAACTTTCTAAGATTTTCATATCCAGTAAAGTCAAACTTTTCAACCTCAATTAGCTCCTTTTCTGGAGTTAAGACGAACCAGTAGCTCTTAACCTTTTCTTCAGCTTTCAAAGCCTGAGTAACTTCTTTTTCCTCTTCAACAAGGATAGATCTCGACAATTCACTCAAAGGGTGTCCCTTACAAGCAATCTTAAATGCTTTATACCAACCGAAAGGTGCTCTATGCACTTCAAAAAATTCCTTCAATTTAACTTCAATTTCCTTTAAAACATTGATTGCAGTATCTGGATCGGCTAAATTTGATGAAAGATGAGCATAGGGATACAATACTACTCTTACAACATTTAATTTCTCTGCAACATCCTTAATTTCTTCAACAGCCTTATCTACAACATTCTCATCTCCCTTCTCCACAGAAACAAATGAAACCAAGCATTCATCAATTCTAACCTTTTTAGGCTCAAATTCCTCTGCAAATTTTGTCTTTTCTTTAGGCTCGTATTCTATGTAATCTGCATGGATGAGCAGAAGTCTCATAAAGTCCAAAGATTTTAATCTGCTTAAAATTTTAATGGAAAACAATTTATCTTTGTTTAATGTAACATCCATCATGACGTATGAGCAATGTTTGGAAGCTATATTTACAAGAGTTTCTATCAGAAGGTTCAAGCCAGATTCAATTCCAGATGAAAAGATAAAGCTGATTTTAGAGGCTGGAAATTCCGCTCCATCAGCGGGAAATCTTCAAGCAAGAGATTTTATAGTCATTAGGGATGAAAATACAAAATTAAAACTTGCGAAAGCTGCTTTAAAACAAATGTTCATAGCGGAAGCACCTGTTGTAATTGTAGTATGTGCAAATTATCCACGATCCATGAGGGTTTATGGGGAGAGGGGTAGGCTTTATGCTGAACAAGATGCTACAGCTGCAATAGAAAATATACTCTTGGCTGTTCACATGTTAGGATTGGGTGGAGTTTGGGTTGGAGCATTCGATGAAGTAGAAGTTATGAATATACTTGGTATACCAGATTATGCAAGACCGATGGCAATAATACCAGTGGGATATCCAGCAGAAAAACCTAGAAAGAGGGAAAGATATCCAATAGAATACCTAACGCATTGGGAGAAGTGGTAATTAAATTACAAGATCTAAATCCTTGAAAATCTTCTCCCTCTCATTTAATTTCCTCCACTCATCAACCACTTCTATATCTCTACCTCCATAATTTCCATCGTACTTCTTAATTCTGACAGCAACAGGTAATTTTACTGCTGATCCTACAATGACAGCCTCACCCCTTCCCAGAGATGCAATATCGTTCAGGAGATCTTCACTTATCTGCTCACTTGCTTGCTGTACATATCTCTGATCGTTAGGTTCAACTATTCTCAGTACAATTTTTGTATTACACTGGCTCAAAATATCTTCATTAATTTTCTTAGGTCTTTGTGATATTATACCAATTCCCACTCCAAATTTTCTTCCTTCCCTTGCAATTCTAGACAACCATCTAACAACATCACATTCCTCATTTTTAGGAGCGAATATATGCCCTTCTTCAATCACTATGAGAACTGGTGCTTCTACAATTGGGCAAACCCTTTTTACATCAATCTTTCCCCTCAAATATTTTATTCTACCATTTAGTATATTTCTTAGAATATAAGAAACTATTATTCTCATCTGATTCTCATCGAATCCACTCAGATTTACTACATTCAAATAACCAGTTCTCATATTTGCAAGTATGTCATCACTCGTAAGCAAATCCTCATAGTTACTCTGAAATCTCATGATGTAGTCCCTTACCCTCAGAAGAGAATCCAAATCTCTCTGCCTTTTTAACTTAGCATATCTTTCTCTTCCTCTATAATCTAAAAACTTTATATCTCCACCGTTTTCAGCAATTTCTATCCAATTCTCAGCAATCTCAAGAATTCTTTCTACAAAACTCTTTCCAGTATAACCCTCGTATTTTGCAGTTATGAACATCCTCTCCAAATGCAACCTCTGAACGTTTGCATCCCTACTGACACCCAATAGAGATGCAAATTCCCAAGGTTCCAATGTTTCTGGCCTTATTCCAACAGGTAAAACCCTTCTCCTCTTAAAACTACCATCTGAAAATGTAAACTCAGCATATTCACCGTGAGGATCTATCAAAACAACTGTGCCACCAAACTTCCTAACTATCTGATCTACTATAACGCAAGCTGTATTAGATTTTCCTCCACCAGTAATGGAAAGAATGGCAAAATGCCTCAAAACCAACTCTTTAACATCCAAACCAACTTCAACATTCTCTCTTGCCAGTAAGTTTCCTACAATTATTGAATTCTCATCGCATTTGAAAATATCCTTCAAAATTTCATCATTAGCAAGATTAACTTCACTGCTCGGCATTATTGGTACCCTATTTGGCCTTATTTCACCATTTTCAATAACTCCTAAAACTCTTGCTGTAGCAATAACTATGTCATTTTGTTCTATCAACCTCTTAGAAAATCCAACATGTTTCAATAAATATTCAAATGAAAAGTGATCCTCCTCAATTAACTTGTTAATGTTTACTACTTCCTTAACTATTCCCAAGACGAATTCTCCATCTCTATTTTTTGTAATGACAAATTCTCCAAATTTCGGTATGTTATCTGGATTAACTGTGAAACTGAAATAGTTGGTAGTAGCTTTTCCAAATACCAAGCCAATCATCAAATTATGTATTTATGCATGTATTAATGCCTTACTATCGAATTTCTCTATTAATTCTCTCTTTTCTTTACAATCTACAAGTGCATGTTTAAGAACTTCCTCAATTCTCGAAACAGGTATAATTTCAATCTTGTCCTTATGTTCTACATCGAGTAAAACGTCTTCCAAGTTATCTTTGGGAATTATTACCTTCTTAATCCCTGCCTGAATTGCAGCTTCAATCTTCTGGGTTACTCCGCCAACTGGTAGAACATCTCCTCTTACACTCAAGCTACCTGTCATTGCTATACTCTGATCAATAGGAATGTTTTCTAAAGCTGAGATTACTGCTGTTGCTACACTTATGCTTGCTGAATCACCTTCAACACCTTCGTAAGTTCCAACAAATTGAATATGTATATCGTAATTGGACACATCTCTACCAGTGAACTTTTTGATAATGGCTGAAACGTTCATTACAGCTTCTTTTGCAATCTCTTGCAATCTACCAGTGGCTATAACTTTCCCCTCCTCTTTACTCATTGCTGGAGTAACTTCGGCTATTATTGGCAAGACTATTCCTGCCGAATTACCTATTACTGCCAAACCGTTAACTCTTCCAATCTCTTCTCCTTCAGTTCTAAAAAGCTTGTAATCTCTTCTTCTTTCAATATATTCATCTGCATACTGCTCTTCAATTGTTTTTGCAATATCTTTAGCCCTTAAAACGTGCTCAAGTCTAACAACATCACTACCTTCACTCCTCGCAATATCTCCAGCAGTTCTTACCAAGCCTCCCAACTCTCTCAATCTTAAAGTTAGATGACCTCTTCTTCCAGCTCTCCTTCTAGCCTCTCTTATTATTTCCGCTACAGCATATCTATCGAAATGAGGTATTTTTCCATCTCTCGCAACTTCCTGTGCAACAAATCTGACAAGTTTCCTTCTATTTTCAGGTGTATCTGGCATTGTATCGTTCATATAAATTTCATAACCGTAACCTTCAATTCTACTCCTTAAAGCTGGATGCATTCCCATTAAAGCATCGAGGTTTCCAGCTGCAACTAAAATGAAATCACAAGGAACTGGTTCAGTCTTAACCATTGCTCCACTTGATCTTTCCGATTGACCCGTTATAGGGAATTTCTTCTCCTGCATAGCTGTAAGTATCTTCTGTTGAGATTCAATAGTCAATGTATTTATTTCATCAATGTATAGAACACCTTTATGTGCTCTATGAATTGCTCCAGCTTCAACCCTTTCATGGGCAGGAGTTTCCAATCCTCCACTCTGAAACGGGTCATGACGTACATCTCCAAATAATGCACCAGCATGAGCTCCAGTTGCATCTTCAAATGGTGCAGTTTCCTTATCTGCATTATCAACTAAAAGTTTGGGAACATTTCTCTCTTCTCTTGGCATTATGTATCTAGAGAACATAAGCAATAGTATTGCAGCAATTATACCCCAAATGAAGTCTTGAGGCCTAACCAGAATGATGTAACCTATAAGCATGAATATTAGCATGAAAAGTATCATGTTTCTTGCTTGAGCCTTTTTCATAGCCTCCTCTTTATACCTCTCTACAATTTTCCTACCTTCTCCAGCTGGAACAATCTTTATTAGCGGTTGATTGGGATCCTTGGGATTCGGGAAAACTATAATGTCTTCGAGCTCCTCTTTTGGTAAAAGTTCAGCCATTGCCTTTGCTAACATAGACTTACCTGTTCCTGGTGATCCTATTAGTAAAACGTGTCTTCTCTGAACTGCAGCCTTTTTTATAGCTTCGACTGCATGATCTTGCCCAATAACTTGATCAATTAACCTCTTAGGTACTTCTATTTCTGCTGTCGTATTAAATTTCAAACCACCTACAAGTTCATCAACTTCACTTTGCAATTCCACAAATCAATAGAACTTAGAGAACTTAAATAGGTTGTTGTAGATATTTAAATAATAGTAGTCCGAAAGATTTAAGGTTAGTTGATGCATATACAATAAACTGGTGATGTAAAATGATCACACTTATAAATCCATCTTCAAGTACTGAAGCAATTTCGAAAGTTGATTTTAAGACTCCACCCATTGGTTTAGCCTATCTTGCATCAGTTTTAAGAGAGAACGGTTTTAAAGTTAGGATTATAGATAATGTTGTTGAGAGGTTAAGCATAGATGAGATTGTTAAAAGAGTGAGAGACAGCTTAGTTGTAGGAATTACGACCACAACGCCTACATTCAATACAGCATTGAAATATGCAAAAAGGATAAAATCTCTTCTAAAAAATGTTTTCATAGTTTTGGGTGGAATTCATGTATCTTTCATGCCATATTCCGCTTTAAAGTATGATTTCGTTGATGCTGTATGTGTTGGTGAAGGTGAATATATACTCCTTGAGACTGTTGAAAGATTGGATAATGATAGAGGTCTTAATGGAGTTAGAGGTTTGATTTACAAGGAAGGTGATAAGATAGTAGATAATGGGAGAAGAGAATTTATCAGAAATTTAGATGAGCTACCTTTTCCAGCTTATGACCTACTTCCTTTAGAGAAGTATTCAGTTTTAGGCCAGAAACTTGAGCATTTTCCAATAATGTCTTCAAGAGGTTGCCCCTTCGGATGTAGGTACTGTGCTTCCTCAAAGTTTATGGGTAGAATCTTTAGGGCGAGAAGTGCAAAAAATGTTGCTGAAGAGATAGAATGGTTGGCTGATAAGTTCAAAGCCAAGTTCATTGGATTTGGTGATGATACTTTCACTCTAAATAAGAAGAGAGTTTTTGAACTCTGTAGGGAGATTAAGGAGAGAAATTTGGATGTTGAGTGGAGCTGTTCTTCAAGGGTAGATACAATAAATTGTGAGATGTTGAAGGAAATGAGAAGGGCTGGATGTAACTGTATATATTACGGTGTTGAATCTGCAAATCCTAAGATTTTGAATGAATTTTACAGAAAGAGGATAAAGATTGATCAAGTTTTTGATGCAGTTAAAAAAACAAAGGAAAATGAAATTTTAACGGTATGCTCTTTTATAATAGGGGCTCCTATGGAAAGTAGAAGTGATATACTAAAAACTCTGAATTTTTCCATAAAGCTTGATCCAGATTATGCTCAATATTCAATCTTAACTCCCTATCCAGGTACAGAAATTTACAATGAAGCAAAGGAAAAAGGTTGGTTGCTGACTGAAAACTTCGATGAGTATACATGCGGGAAACCAGTTTTGAAAAACTTCTATCTCACTCCAAGAGAGATTTCAAAGCTTTTTAGATACTGTTACATGCGTTTTTACCTAAGACCTAAGTTCATTTTGAAAGAAATAAGGAATAAGAATATTAAAGTTGTTTTTGAGATAGTTAAGAGGTTATTATTTAGGAGGGATAAACATGGTTGATGTAGTTTTGACAGCTCCTGCAACTGAGATGAGTAATCATCATGGAAAGGAATTTCTGGGATTTGGGACTTGCTCGCCACCTACTGTAGTCCCATCTTGGTTCATAAAAATGTTCTTCTATCCAAAAATAAAGTGCAAGAATGGAGAGGTTGTTGAAGCACCTTACGGTTTGAGAAAGATAGAATCAATTCTTATCGATGAGGGCTTTGATGTAATAACAGTTCATCCATATGACATAGAGAAGTACTTGGGAAGTGCAAAAGTTGTAGGTATATCTGTAATGGATCCCCTAGGATTCGGCCCAGTAAGTGTTACTTTCTCATCACTGCTCGGTGGAACTCCTTCTACAAGAATAGAATTCATCAACTTGATGGAGAAGTTGAGACCATTTAAAGAAAAAATAAAAATAATAGTTGGAGGTCCAGGAGCTTGGCAATTCGAATGGGATGAATACTGGAAGAACTTTGTCGATTGCATTGTAATTGGGGAAGGTGAGTACGTAATTGCTGATTTATTTAGAAAGGCTTTGAGAGGTGAAGAATTACCAAAGATTGTGAAAGGTAAGCCTGCAAGAGTTGAGGATATACCTTTGATAAAAAAACCATCTATCAATGGTTTGATTGAGATTTCGAGGGGATGTGGAAGGGGTTGTAAGTTCTGCAGTGAAACTTTAAAGATTAAAAGAGATATACCAATTGATAAAGTTGTTGAAGAAGCTAAACTCTGTGTAAGAGAGACTAATGGTGTTATATTGCATGCAGAAGATGTGCTTTTGTATGGATGTAGAGATCCCAAATTCATTCCAAATGAAGAAAAAGTTATTGAACTCTTCAAAGCTGTAAGAGATGTATCTGAATATGTAGGTGTCAGCCATTGTTCTCTTTCAGCAGTTGTTGCAAAACCATCCATTGTTGAGAAGATAAACGAGATTGTAGGTGTTGG
>CAZKQI010000015.1:0-18936 GCA_964554855.1 uncultured archaeon
TTGATAGAGTTTGAACAAGTTTTATAAAACACTACGTGAAGTTAATCAAATGATACCCAAAGATCATCCGAGATACAAATCATTAATATTGAGAGAAAGACTCGTAGAAGGATACAATATGGGTGTAACAGCCCTACAAGGTTTAATAGCTCACGGAAGGGGTGAGATGTTCGATTACGTATTGGGTGAAAAATCCCACAACTTCGCTTTGAAAGCTGAAAGAGCAGGTGTAGCATTGATGTTAATATCGAAAAGACCTGTAATATCTGTAAATGGAAATACAGCTGTTTTAGTACCGAAAGAACTGGCAGAACTTTCGAAAATTCTAAATGCACCCCTAGAAGTTAATATTTTCCATTTCTCAAAGGAAAGAGTTTACAAAATTAAATCTTACTTGGAAAGATTTGGTGCAGAAGTTTTGGCAAACTGTGATGCTGAATTGAAAGGAATAAGACATGCAAGACGTATTGTTGATAAGAGAGGTATATACATTGCAGATACTGTCTTAGTTCCTTTAGAGGACGGAGATAGATGCGAAATTCTGAAGAGATATGGAAAGAAGGTTATAGCGATAGATTTGAATCCCCTTTCAAGAACTGCTATAAAGGCTGATATAACAATAGTGGACAATGTTGTTAGAGCTATTCCAAACATGATAAAATTTGCAAAAGAATTGAAGAAGAAGGATAGGAAAGAATTAGTAGAAATCGTTAAGTCTTACGATAACAGAAAAATATTAGCTAAAGCAATTGAAACTGTAAGGGATAATTTGACAAATAAAATTAAAAATTTAAATCTTAAAGACCCATGTACTTTCTAAGATATGCTGGAAGAAGTTCGATAAGAGAAACGTAACCTACGATTTTTCCTGAACAAAAACCCTTGTAATCCTATGTTCTTTAAGTAACTTGACTATCTCATCAATTGTAGTATTACTTACAACAGTTATAACTAGACTTGAAGCTATTTCAGAAACTTTCATAACCTTAGGATCTAATCCGTTAGCTAAGCATCTTAAAACTATGTCTCTCAGTGTAACAACGCCTACTGCTTTATTATTTTCCCTAACTACTAAAGCACTAATCTTCTTAAGAACAATACTCTCAATAGCTTCCAATATATTTGCATCAGAGTCAATGAATTCAACTCTCTTACACATTACATCTGCTACTAACACCGTCATTAACATACATATTATAAAGAAAATATAAACTTTACTACAATGTTAAAGCGTAATACTAAAATATTGTCAATCTATTCTTATTGAGAATGGAGAAACTTTTCAATCCAAAAGCTATTGCAGTCGTAGGAGCTACACCTAAGGAAGGAAAGGTAGGAAATATCTTGCTAAAAAACTTGTCTGAATTTAAAGGAAAGATGTACGCTGTTAATCCTAAGTATAAAGAAGTTTTAGGTTTTGAATGCTATCCCTCTGTAAAGGATATACCTGAAGTTGTTGATCTTGCTGTAATAGCAGTTCCAGCCAAAGCAGTTCCCAAAGTCTTAGAGGATTGTGGTGAAAAGGGAGTTAGGGCTGTTGTAATCATAAGCGCTGGATTTAGAGAGGTTGGAAACTACAAACTTGAAATAGAGCTTGTCGAAATATGCAAACAGTACGAAATTGAAATGGTCGGTCCGAATTGTTTGGGTATAATAAATACTTCAAATGGCTTAAATGCAACCTTTAGCGGTGTAAAGCCCTTAAAGGGCAAAATAGCTCTAATAAGCCAATCAGGAGCATTGATAGTTGCAATGATTGACTGGGCTACCGTAAACAATATAGGATTTAGCAAGATAGTTTCTCTTGGAAATAAAGCCCTTTTAAATGAGTGCGATTTTGTAAAATACCTATCAAGCGATGATGAAACGGAAGTTATAGCTTTGTATGTGGAAGGTATAGAAGAAGGAAGAAGGTTTATTGAAATTGCTGAAAAATGTAAAAAACCTATAGTAGCTATAAAAAGCGGTAAAACTTCTGCAGGAGCAAAAGCTGTTTCTAGCCATACTGGAAGCTTGGCAGGTAGCTATGAAGCTTGTAGAACTGCCTTCAGACAGAGTGGTGTTGTTGAAGCTGAATCAGTTGAAGAACTCTTCGATTTTTCAACTGTTTTAAGCTACATCAAGGGATTTCGTGGTGGTATTGCAATAGTAACAAATTCTGGAGGCCCAGCAGTTATCGCTTCAGATGCACTTGAAAAATACAGTTTAAATTTTGCAAGCTTTGAGCGTGAAACTGTGGATATTCTCAGATCAATAGCTCCACATGGCAACGTTTACAATCCAGTAGATGTTTTAGGAGATGCTGATGCAGAAAGATTTTGTAGAGCTTTGGATGTTGTTTCAAAAGATAGAAATGTTGGTTTAATATTAGCTATAATTACACCTACCGCAACCATAGATGGTATAAAAGTCGCCAAAAAAATTGTTAGGATTAACAAGAAGGTTGTGGGTTGTTTTATGGGTGGGAAGGAGTTTGAAGGGGCTGTAAAGATTTTAAGGGAGAAAGGTATAGCGAACTTTAACGACCCCGTTAGAGCTGTGAAAGCTTTATCTTCTGTAAGGTTTTACAGCAGAAAGAAGGAGAGAGAATTTGTGAGGTTCGATGTTGATGTTAAAAAGGCAAAAGAACTGCTTAAGAAGGGATTATATTTTGAAGTAGTTAAAGAGTATGGGATAACAATACCTCCATATGGAATTGCAAGATCGGCTGAAGAAGCTTTGAAAATTGCAGACAAAATTGGATATCCAGTTGCAATGAAAGTATTTTCATCCAGGATAATTCACAAAACAGATGTAGGTTGCGTAAAGCTGAACGTAACGAGAAACGAAGTTATTAAGAATTTTTATGAGATATTAAAGAGAGCTGAGGAGTTTGGAGATGTTGAAGGTGTTATGATTCAGAAGATGATGCCCACTGGTAAGGAGGTAATAGTTGGCATGAAGAGAGATTCAAGTTTTGGACCATTGATAATGTTTGGTATGGGTGGAATTTATGTAGAAGTTTTTAGAGATGTTTCATTCAGAATAGCTCCTATAAGTAGGGAAGATGCTGAAGAGATGATTAAAGAGGTTAAAGCATACAGAATACTGCAAGGTGTTAGAGGAGAGAAACCTTCGGATGTAAATGCAGTAATAGATGTTATTTTAAAAGTTTCGCAGATGGTTATGGATTTGAATGAGATTTTAGAGCTTGACATAAACCCTATATTTGTTTACGAGAAGGGTTGTTGTGCTGTGGATGTTAAGGTGATAGTATGATATCTTCAATAGATGCTTTCTCTGGAAAAAGCTCTCTCGTAATAGCCTTAGGAAAGATTCTCCAAGAGAGAGGGTATAAGGTCGGATACTTCAAGCCTTTCGGCATAGGCAAATACATTGGAAAAGAGCTTGTTGAAGAGGATGTTTCAGGTATAGCATCTATACTTAAAGTTGAAGATAGCTTAGAGGAAATCTGTCCTTTAGTAATCGACAAGCCTTACTTAGAATTCGAAATGAATGTCGGAAATTTGAAGAAGAGAATCCTTGAAGCTTACAGAAAGGTTAGAGAAGGAAAGGATTTTGTGCTTGTTGAGGGAGCTTTGAGCTACGAAATTGGAAAGTTTATAGGTTTGAGTGATGACGAGATTGCAAGAGAGTTAAACTTGAATGTAGTTATGGTAGCCAAATTTGACGAATTTGTTCTAGATAAAATTGCAATGGCAAAGCAAGTTTTCGGTGATAGACTGAAGCAAGTTGTACTTAACTTCGTTTCTGGATATATGGAAAGATATATCAATGATATATCAGAGAAATTGGCTAAGATGGATGTTGAGCTTGCTGGAGCAATTCCCAAAGACCCATTTCTATCTGGAACATTCCTGAGTGATATAGTAGATGTTCTTAACGGAATATACCTCGTAAAACCTAAGGAGGATGTAATAATAGAGCAGATTCTTGTTGGAGCATTAACAGCTCAATCCGCTCTCGAACACTTTAGAAGGTGTAAGAACTGTGCAGTAGTAACTGGTGGAGATAGGTCAGATATAATAGTGACTGCTTTAGATGTTCCGAATGTTAAGTGTTTGATACTAACTGGAAACCTCGAACCTCCAAGCGTTGTTTTAGGAATAGCAAGAAGTAGGGGAATTCCAATAATTTTAGTTCCATACGACACACTAACAACAGTCAGCTTGGTTAACAAGGTTGCTGGAAAGGGAAAGATGAAGGGAAAGAAAGTTGAAAGAATGGTTGAAATCGTTAAAAAGTATGTGAATGTCGATGAATTGATAAAATCTCTATGCATGTAAAAGTTCAACTCTTTGCAACGCTTAGAAGATTTGGAAAGGAATTTGAGGTTGAAGGTAATAGTTTGGAGGATGCTTTGAGAAATCTTGCCGATAAATTGGGTGAGGATTTTTACAAGGAAATTTTTGATGAAAAAGGTAGGATTAGAGATGATAGAATAATTACGGTAGATGGTAGGAATATAAAAGATGAGAGACCTAAGTTGAAAGATGGAAGTGTTATAGCGATATTTCCACCTATTGCTGGAGGTTGAAAGGACAGAATTCCCACTTTCTATTTTTCTCAACTACTCTTAAAATTTTAACACCATGCTTATCACATCTCTTGGAAGTTATTATCAATCTTCCCTTCTGAGGTAAGGGAAGAGAATATCTACATTTTGGATAATTTGAACAGCCTATAAACCTCTTTTTAGCTTTCTTAATTATCAAAAGACCACCACACTCCGGACAGATACCAATCGTATTTTCAATCATATCCTTTTCAATACCCTCTCTCAATATTCTTCCCAGCTTTTCTCTATCAACACTCTTCAATATTCTGTTCAGAAAAACTACAGATTCTCTTAAAACATCTTTCTCACCAATTTTACCTTCAGCTATGTCCATCATATCTCTCTCAAGCTTTGCTGTCATCTCTGGTAATGTTACAACTTCAGCACATTCTTTCAAAGCTTTTACAACTGCAAAGGCTAAGTTTGTAGGTTTTATTGGATTGCCGTAAACATATTTACGATCGTAGAGCTTCTTTATGATCTCATGCCTTGTAGATTTTGTTCCCAACCCCAAATTCTCCATAACCTTTATCAGTGTTCCAGTTCTATAGCGGGAAGGTGGCTTTGTCTTCTCCTTTTTTATTTTCTTTTCTTCAATTTTCAAAACTTCTCCAACACTGAAATCTGGAATATAGCTCTCTTCTGGCTTTGAATAGTCATAAATCAATCTCCAGCCAGCGAATATAATTCTCTTACCCATAGCCTTAAAGCCCTGCTCAAGCTCAACCCTCTTAATCTCCCATCTTGCTTTCGGAGCTAAAGTTGCCAAAAACCTCCTAACTACAAGCTCATAAATTATCCACTCATCCCTACCAAATTCCTCTCTACTTGCTACAGCCGTTGGATGAATTGGGGGATGATCTTTAGTTTCTTTTTTACCCCTTGAAGGCTCTATACTGTGTTTCAAAACGAATTCTGCAAATTCTTTAAATTCGCTTTTTACAAACATCTCTACCAATCTTCTGAGATTGATAGTTTTTGGATAAACTGTATTGTCAGTTCTCGGATATGAAATGTACCCATCCATGTATAGATTTTCAGCTATGTTCATTGCTCTATCTGGTTTCATAAATTTTGAAGCTTCTTTCAAAAATTCGGTTGTATTGAATGGAATAGGTT
The DNA here is from genome assembly GCA_964554855.1 of uncultured archaeon. Taxonomy (GTDB): domain Archaea; phylum Halobacteriota; class Archaeoglobi; order Archaeoglobales; family Archaeoglobaceae; genus Archaeoglobus_B. Next base: position 5,678 of record CAZKQI010000015.1, read on the forward strand.
TATTTTCTTCTATTATACTTTTCTGGAATTTTTGAACCTTCAAATAGTTAACTGAATTCAAAACTTTTCTTGCATCTTCCTCTTTCTCAAACTTTCTTTTAGCATATATTCCCTTTACCTTTACAAGAGCGTTGTAATAGTATTTAGATTTGAAAGACCTAATTTTTTCTTCTCTTTCAACTATAAGCCTTAAAGTGGGACTTTGAACCCTACCAACACTAAGAAATTCTTTACCTAAGCGGTTTGCTGAAATTGATAGCAATCTCGTTAAAACAGCACCCCATAACAAATCTATCTTGTGTCTTACTTCAGCAGATTTGGCAAGGTTGAAATCAACATTTGTAGGATTTGAAAATGCTTTTTTTATATCCTCTGGTGTAAGAGCACTGAACTTAACTCTATCAACTCTAATATTTGGATTAACCTTCTCTATTAGCCTAATTGCAGTTAAGCCAATGAATTCACCTTCCCTATCGTAATCGGTTGCAATTGTAACTCTTTTAGCATTCTTTGCAATCTCTAAAAGTGTTTTGACAATATTTCTTTCCCTAATCCTAACAATGAATTTTGATCTTAGGAGCTTTTCTAAAGGAGTTTTTTTCCAATCATTAAGTTCTTCGGGAAAATCGTATTCAACTATATGCCCCTTCAATCCAAGAACAATTGCATTTTTCGAAAGGTAATAGGGAATGTCATTTTTTCTTAAAATCTTAAAATCTTTGAAAAGGATTTGAGCAATTCTTCTTGCCGATCTATCCTTTTCTGCAATTATCAACCACATTATTCTATCAGTACAGCATTGATCAATCCTTCTTGGCTCGGTCTGTTCGTAACTCTTGCAAGTCCTACTTCCGTTTCAATTATAGCCCCTTTAGTTATGACGTTCCTCCTAGCATAATGAACATGAGCAGGATTCTCTACTACTCTCTTTATTTCAACCCTTACAACCTTTCCCTCCTTTGGAATGTACACGTTAGCATACTTATCTCTTACAAGTTTAACCTTGTAGTTTCCACCTCTAACCCTTTCAATCAATATTTTTCTATCTCCTATGTGCGTTTCTGTTTGAGGTCTTCCCATCTCATACTTTCTCTTCTTTCTGTGAGGTCTGTACAATCCTCCACTTGGCTTTCTTCTACTTCTTCCTTGCCAAATCATGAAAGATGTACTTCAGTTGTTATTTAAAAATTCTCCTCACCACCACACACTCTTAAGCCCCAATTTGTATGCCAATATGTTAACAACTAAATGGAGTAGAGGAGTTATCAATATACCAGTAATTATGACATCCCATGTGAAGATTTTGTAGAAGGCATGATATCTACTTGCCATGATATATGCAATTATCAAAAACATCAATTGATCCAAAACGGGAAAACTTCTACCCCTTTCAATTCCAAACCTTCTCTTAATAAAACTACCAAAGACATCACCAATCATCGCCCCAAAAGATAAGAGAAATATCAGTAAAAGAAAAGATTTGTATGGGAGAGAAGAGTAGAGATTTAAATTAGCAAACTTCTCTATCAACAATTGAATGTGCGAAACGAATAATCCACCAAAAACTCCTCCAAAAAACCCCCTCCAAGTTTTTCCATCTCCAAAGATCCTCTTTTTATCTATGAATTTTTTACCAAAATCTATCGGTTTTCCACCTCCAAATATTACTGCAAAATTGTTTGGTGTGTATGCTGGTAAAAGTAACCAGATTGTTTTCAATATCAATTCAATCATTGGCATTCATAGGTATCTGTTTTTATAAGCTTTGATGAAATAACAAATTTCTCAATTTTTCAAGAGTTCCCAGATAGTAAACATCATCGTTCACAGCATAAACTTCCACATCCTCACATCTAACATTCTTCAAGATTGGTGATATGAAGTTGCATGATGTAATATCACTTCCAGATACAAGTGGTGAGAAGGCTGGAAGAACTATAACTTCTTTTCCTTCATACTTTATTCTCAAAAAGCAATGAAATGTATACATTCCATCAACTCTAACTTTAACGGCTGGATGCTCATGACCCATAATAATTTTAGTGGCATAACATTCCTTGTGCCCGTGAACAATCTTCCATTCTCCAACATTGAAATAATCTAAAAGTTCAATTCCAAACTTCGTCAATATGGCTTTTAAATAGTTATCGTGATTTCCTCTAACAACTACAACATCTAAATCTCTATCCAGAAGATAATTCAACAATTTTTTCACATCTTCCCACTCATAAGGTAAATTCTTACCAAATTCGTGCTTGAGGTCTCCAGCAATAATTATTCTTTCAATTTCATCAATTTTTTCAAGTCTTTCAATTATATCGTCTATCTGAATCTTTGGAATGTTAAAACCACTTTCAATTAAAACGTTTTCCAATCCGAGATGTAAATCCGCAATGATTGCATTCTTTCCAATTATCAATGCCCTTTCAGGTGTAAACTTGATATTCACAAACTCAAAATTTTGTAAATGCTTATAGCCTTAACTGGTACTCCAGGTGTTGGGAAGAGCACAGTAGCTGAAATACTTAAGAGAAGAGGATATAATGTTTTTTCTGCTAATGAATTGGCTGAAAAGTTTAAATGTATGATAGGAGAAGAGGAGGGTAGCAAGGTAATAGATACTGAAAAGCTTGCAAAAGAAATTAGAAGTTTAAAAGGATTAATTATAATTGAAGGTCATCTATCTCATCTTCTCAATCCAGATTTGGTAATAGTTTTGAGGTGTAATCCAATTGAACTTAAGAAAAGATTGGAGAAAAAGGGATGGAATACTGAAAAAATTCTCGAAAATGTTGAAGCTGAAATTGTAGATGTAATACTTATAGAAGCGCTCGATAATGCGAAAGAAGTTTACGAGATAGATGCAACAAATCTAAGTCCTAAAGAAGTTGCAGATGCAATAGAAGAAATATTGAAAGGGCATGGAGAAAAATTTAGACCTGGAAAAGTTGATTGGATATCTGAAGTAGATGATTTTTTTGATGATTTAATTAGAAAAAGTTAATTTGTAAGCAATAGATTTATAAATCCAACTGCTTAAGAATTTACAGTCCCGGCTTAGCTCAGCCTGGCAGAGCGCGGGCCTGTAGTCTGGTGTCCGGGCAGAAAGCCCGGGGTCCCCGGTTCAAATCCGGGAGCCGGGACTTCAATTACATATAAAAAAATTAGATGTTAAAATCAATACTTTCTATTTCATTGAGATAATTCAGCAGATTATCTATTTCTGTAGTATTTACTGGTATTGTCTCTTCACTTGGTGTTGTTTGCGGTGTAATAATTGTAGGAGTTGTTTGTTTTTCGACTTTCTCTTCAGTACAACCCAATGTAATTACAGCTAGGCCTATTAAGATAAATAGAATTATTCTTTTCATTGTAACTCACCCACCACTACAGTTTCACTACCTTTCAACTCCAAGCGCAGCATTTCCTCCTCTGGTAATGTCTTTACTCTGTATTTCCCTTCTCCCTCCATGTACACAACTCCTTTCCCCTTGACAAATATCTTGAATTTACCAGTTACAGTCATGTTTACATCCCCCTTTGCCACAATCAAACCACTACCGCTGTAAGTAACTATATCATTTTCTCTAACCTTTTCAAATCCAACAACCGTCACCACTGAATCCTTGTTAATATCTACTCTGCATTCGCCCCTCAGAACTACAACTACATGACCGCTTACACTTGCATTTCCCTCAATTTCAGCCCAAAGTTGACCAGTCCTATTACCCAATGCAAGACCTTTCTCAATTTTCTCTTTACCCATAGCTCTGTAAATATCCTTCAAGGTTTTGAATGCTAATATAAGCTCCTCTCTAGCTTCTTTAATTTCACTCATAGCATCCTTTCCTTCAACTATTTTAGCTGTAGCCTCATCAAGTATCTCTCTAACTTTTTCTATTTGCTCAAAGTAGGTATCTAGCATTTCTTTTACTTCTTCTGTTGCATTGGCCTCAATATTCATTCCAATAGTTTCAGCTCTCTCAACAATATCGTAGAACTTCGATATTACAAGTAGTTCACCATATACTTTAACCCTTGGCTTAACACTAGTCCAATACTCTCTCAAGTCCTTCGCAACAGTTCTAATTTCTTCTGGACTAGTTGTATTTTCAACCCTCTCAATCATTTCCTGAAGAGATCCTATTATAGTGTCTATTTCATTAATTACTTTTTCTTTGGTATCATCTGGAATATTTGATGAATTTATTTCCAACTTTACGAGATTTAAGAAATCGATTGTTGCAGAAAGTCCATGAATTATGTACAGCTTTGCATATTCAAAACTTTCATTCTTCAATCCGTGCTTCAATACGAACTGTCTAAATTTCTTGTAATCTCTGATCTTATTCTCAAACTTTATTGTTAGATCTCTTTTTTCTTCAATAAGCATTCTTTGTTTTTCTATATTTTCTTTAATTTTTTCTCTTATTTTTTCAATTTGTTCCCTTTTAAGTTCTCTCAACTCTTTCATTCTTTCTCTAAATCTTTCTCCAATTTCTTTCATTAATTTCTGCTCCTTCTTCTCTTCGTAAACTTGCTTCTTTGAATACTCAAAATATTTTTCTTCATTTATTGTTGGTGTAAGATTCTCGGTCATTTTGGGCATGTATTTTGACACTTCCCCCATTCCTTGCGCCATTACTGTTGGTATTGCCATCAGCAACAACATTACAACCAACCATCTCATACCTATAAATTTGATATGATTGAAAAAATAGTTTCTTTCGATAAACGTATTCTAAAGCTTATCTAAAACTTTATAAAGCTTTGTAAAAGCTCAGAAAACTTTATTTAGCTTAATGAACATGGAATAATTAAGTACAGCAAATATGCATGGTGATAGTATGAAAAAATTGTCGACATTAATACTCCTAATCTTGATATTACCAGTGAATGGTGCAGTAATAAAAGGTAATATATATTCATGGGAACTAAACAAAATTGGAGCAATAGTTGAGATAAATACAACACCAAAACAGAGAATTGTGGCTTTGAATGGTAGTTACATGTTTGAAATTCCATTGGGAACGTATGAAATTAAAGCGTATAGCATTGATGGAAATTTGTTTTGTAACGAGACAGTAAATGTTACGAGAAATGGTACATATACAATTGACTTGATACTTTTTCCAAGGTTAGAAGAGAGCAAGTTAAATATTACTGAACTGGATTTCGCTTTTGAAAGCGGAATTGATCAAACCATCATATATGTTGTGATAGCAATCTGTTCATTATCTGCTTTGATTACTTATACTCTTTTCAGAATTTTTAGAAGAAAACGTATTGATATCTTACCAAATGATCTAAAGATTGTTTTGGAATTGATAAAAAGTGCTGGCGGAAGGATAACACAAAAAGAACTGAGAGAAAAGTTAGGGTGGTCAGAAGCTAAGTTAAGTTTGGTTCTGTCTGATTTGGAGAGAAGGGGTTTGATAGAGAAGTACAAGAAAGGTAGAGGAAATATAATATTTTTGAAATAAAAATCTTAAAATTCCTGCTCTTCATAATAATACTCTTCTTCCTCCTCAAATTCCCCTTCAAGTTCCTCCAGTTCTTCTTCCTCTTCCCTTTCCAAATCTTCTACATCATACTCCTCATTCGTATCTAAGTTCAAAAACTTACCATCTCTGTAAATCAAGACTGTCTCACACAAATTGCATTTTATCTCTATACCATTGTAGAGATCCTCTATCTCTATCTCCTCTCCACAATATGGACATCTTATTATTTTTACTGCCATCCTTCAAAGCTCATATATTCAAATATAAGCTTTTTCCTCAAAGATAAAACCTTAAAAATCCAGTACATACTTACGATATGGGATTCGAAAGTCTATTCAGAAAGATCACAGATTATAAGTGGGAACTACCTAAAGGTTACAAATCGGGAATGAAGGTGCCAGCAATATTTTACATAAATAGGAAGTTGATGCAAATACTGGAAAAAGATGCTGTTGAACAGGCTGCAAACGTTGCCACTATGCCCGGAATTGTTAAAGCTAGCTTGGTCATGCCTGACGTTCATGTAGGTTATGGTTTTCCCATTGGTGGTGTTGCCGGATTTGATGTTGAAGAAGGTGTGGTTAGCCCTGGAGGAGTTGGCTTCGATATTAACTGTTTATCACCCAATTCGAAAATCTTAACGGAGCACGGATACTGGGTGAAGATTGATGAACTTTTGAGGAATGTGGAAGATGTGAAAGTCTTTGATATCGATGAAGGCCACAACGATTCTGGAGAGATTGCATTTGTCTCGGCAAGAATGGCTGATGAAAAGGCTATAAGAATTCACACAGAATTTGGCAGGGTCTTGGAAGGTAGTTTCGATCATCCAGTTTTAACGAGAGATGGATACAAACCGCTCAGAGAAATTAGAGTGGGTGAAGATGTTGTAGTCTATCCATTTGAAGGTGTTAATTATGAACAATTCGATGGATTAATCTTAGACGAAACAGATTTCGGAGATTGTGATACACAGATCGTGAAGTATCTTAAAGAAAGGGATTTGATCCCACTGAAATACGATAATCCAAAAGTTGGAATAATAGCGAGGTTGTTGGGCTTTGCATTGGGGGATGGGTGCATAGTTAGAAGTGGAAAGAGGCTAACTTTAGAATTCTACGGAGAAACAAAAACGCTTGAAGAAATTGCTAAGAATCTCGAAAGATTGGGCGTAAAAGCTTCAAAGGTATACTCCAGAAAAAGGAAGATAAAGATAAGGAGTCCTTATTCGGAATACATCAGCGATTGCACTGATAATCGGTTGAGAGTTACCGCAAGATCGTTCGCAGTTTTAATGTATAAACTTGGATTGCCTATTGGCAGAAAGACAGAACAGGAATACAAGGTTCCAGAATGGATTAAGAGGGCACCGCTATGGATTAAGAGAAACTTCTTAGCTGGTTTGTTCGGTGCAGACGGTAGCAAAGTGGTCTTTAAGGGATACACACCACTACCAATAAACCTTACACAGTCGAAATCGATTGAGTTTGAATCGAATTTAAGGGAGTTCATGAAAGATGTCAGAAAACTGCTTGCAGAATTCGGAATAGAGAGCATAATATACGAAGTTAAATCGCTGAAAGGTAAGGTAACTCTTAGACTTGCAATAGTTGGAGAGGAGAATATAAGAAGATTCTTGGCTAAGATAGGATACGAATTTTCAAGGGAAAAGAAAGAGATTGGTTTGATTGCATTGGAATATCTGAACAGAAAGAATTCAATTAAAGAGGTAAGGAGTAAAGCAATTAAGGTTGCAAGAGAAATCCATGAGAAAACTGGAAGTTTAAAGAGTGCATGTGTTATCTGTTGTAAATACGTGAATAAAAGATTCATCGAAAGGAGTTTGTATGAAGAGATAATTGAAGTCAGAGTTCCCGAAAACTTCCCGACATTTGAAGAATTTGCCAAAAAATTCGGAGTTGCTGGTGGATTCGTTTATGATAGAGTAATAAAGGTTGAGATCATTGAACCCGAATACGATCTCTTTTACGACATCGGAGTAATGCACAAAGCACACAACTTCATAGCAAATGGTGTTGTTGTTCACAATTGTGGTGTAAGGTTAATTCGCTCGAATTTAACTGTAAATGATGTTAAACCCAAAATTAAGGAATTAATAGATGAGTTGTTTGTGGCAGTTCCATCGGGAGTTGGAAGTGAGGGAAGGTTGAGGGTTAGAGATAGGGAACTTGATGAGATTTTGGTTGAGGGAGCAAAATGGGCCATTGAGAACGGATATGGATATGAGAGAGATTTGGAGCATTGCGAAGAGAATGGAGCAATAGAAGGAGCAAAGCCAGAAGTTGTGAGCAGAACTGCAAGAGAAAGAGGAAGGCCACAGCTCGGAACTTTGGGGAGTGGAAATCATTTCTTGGAAGTGCAATACGTCGAAAAGATCTATGATGAGGAAAGTGCTAAGGTAATGGGACTGGAGGAGGGAATGGTTACTGTAATGGTTCATTGTGGAAGTAGAGGTTTAGGTCACCAAGTTTGTAGCGATTTCTTAGTGGTATTGGATAGAGCAGTGAGGAAGTACGGAATAAAGCTTCCAGACAGACAATTGGCATGTGCACCTATAAAAAGCAAGGAAGGGCAAGATTACTTCGGTGGAATGGCTGCATCAGCAAACTACGCTTGGTGTAACAGGCAGATAATTACTCATTGGGTAAGAGAAACATTCCAGAAGGTTTTTAGAATGAATGAAGATGATTTGGGAATGGAATTAATTTACGATGTTGCTCATAACATAGCCAAGTTTGAAACGCATAGAGTTGATGGAAAGAAGGTTAAGCTCTGCGTACACAGGAAAGGAGCTACCAGAGCTTTCGGTCCAGGACATCCAGATATACCTAAGGATTATCAGAAGATTGGTCAGCCCGTCTTAATACCCGGTTCCATGGGAACGCCAAGCTATGTTTTGATAGGAACTGAAAAGGCTATGGAGGAAACGTTTGGCTCAACATGTCACGGAAGTGGTAGAGTAATGAGTAGAGCTGCAGCTAAGAGGAGGTTGAGGGGAGAACATGTTAAAAACAAGTTGCTCAAGCAGGGTATATACGTTAGGGCTACTCATGGAGCTATTTTAGCTGAAGAGGCACCAGAAGCTTACAAGATGAGCGATGATGTTGTTGAAGTTGTGCATAGAGCAGGTATTTCAAAGATTGTTGCAAGACTCAGACCTTTGGGCGTTGCCAAGGGCTGAATTATGAAAATTGGACTTTACTTCATTACATCATCAAATTTTGGTAGAGCTCATGAAGAGTTGGCTGAAGAAGCTTTAAAGGCAGGAGTCAATTTCATTCAGTTTAGAGAAAAAGGAATGAGTATAAGAAGGATGTATGAAATTGCCAAGAGAATTAGAAATTTAACATCAGAGTATTCTGCAAATTTCATAGTGAACGATAGGGTAGATATAGCTTTGGCAGTTGATGCCGATGGTGTTCACTTGGGACAGGATGATTTTCCTTACGAAATTGTAAGAGATGTATTTAACGGAATTGTCGGAGTTTCTACACACAACATTGAAGAGGCAAAAAAATCTGAGAGATTTGCAGATTACATAAGTGCTGGGCCAGTTTTCAAAACTGAAACAAAAAAGGATGCAAGAAAACCGATAGGAATTGAAGGACTCAAAAAAATTGTCTCAGCTGTAAATAGACCTGTTGTTGCAGTAGGTGGAATAAATAGATATAATATTGAGGATGTTCTAAAAACTGGAGTTAAGGGAGTTGCCGTTATATCTGCAATTGCGAATTCTGAGAATCCTGAAAGGTCTGCAAGAGAGTTGCTGGAAATAGTTAAAATGTACTTGGACGATTGAAATTCATGAGATGCATAACTTTGACGGTAGATGCAATAATACCTTACAAAGGAGGAATAGTTTTGGTGAAGAGGAAGAATGATCCTTTCAAGGATTACTATGCCTTACCAGGTGGAATAGTTGAGTATGGTGAGAAGGTTGAAGATGCTTTGATTAGAGAGGTTAGAGAGGAGACTTGTTTAATAGTTGAAGTTTATAAGCTAGTTGGAGTTTATTCTGATCCAAATAGAGACCCGAGGGGACATTTTGTTTCTGTTTGCTTCATAGCTTTACCAAAGGGAGGAGAGCTTAAGGCTGGAAGTGATGCCAAAGATGTAGGTATATTCAAATTGGATTCCCTACCAAAACTGGCATTCGATCACGATAAAATGATCGAAGATGCAAAACCGTATCTTACCGATCTTATTGGGGAATAAGTTTTTTAACAGATATGTTGTTTTTGCGAGGGTGATTACTTGAAGTTCTGTCCAAAGTGCGGAAGCATCATGATACTGAAGAATGGAAAGTTCGTATGCAGAAAGTGCGAATATGAGGAAAGAAGTGAGAGAAAAGAGTTCATAATAGAGTCAAAGAGGAATGATAACGATATACCCGTCATAGAGGAGAAGATAGAAACCTTACCAAAGACAAAGATCGTTTGTCCAAGATGCGGGAATACTGAAGCTTACTGGTGGATAAGGCAGATGAGAGCTGCTGATGAACCAGAAACGAGATTTTACCGTTGCACTAAATGTGGTAAAACTTGGAGAGAGTACGCTTAATCTTTAGCTCTTTGCATCTCTTGTAAATTTTATTCGATATAATTTGTCAATTGCTAGCATATATCAAAATTATTATTATTATAATAATTTTATAAATTTCGAAAAATTTACTTAAGTTGGATCATACTTAGTTTTGGAGGTGATTGAAATGGAGAAGAAGGAGGTCGAGAAGACAGTTAAGGAGATCAAGTTGTTTATTGGTGGTTGATCAAATTTTATGAGAAATTTTAAATTAAATTATCTTTTTGAAATTTTAAAATCTTCTGCAAAGCCCCTCAACATCATATATCCAATTCCAATTCTACAACTTCTGATATTTTCACAATCAAAACATGATCTGAATTCTTTCATATCAGCTCTAATTTTCTCATTTCTATTCTATCCTGCAGTAAACATATGGAATCATGTAAACGATGTTGAAGAGGATATATTGGGTGGTAAGTACAATGTATTTGCTGAATGTAATGTAGTTAAAATAGTTGGCATAGCAATCTCAATCATACTATATTTGACATCTCTGGCATTTTTAATTAAAAACAATATAAGCTTGTTCTTGTATATCATTTGCTTCCTAGTAACTTGGCTCTATTCCGATAAGCTTTTCTTTGGAAGGATAATGAAAAGATTTAAGGATAACTATATAACTGAATTGTTGTCTTTCATCATTTTCTATCCATCATTTACATTGCTCATATGGACATTCTTTGATTATATAAACATAAAATCTCTTGCTGTTGCATTAACTGTCTTGTTTTTCATTCTATTCGGTGTCTTCATTAAAGATTTAAGAGATATCAGTGGAGATGAAAGGGCGGGACTGAAAACTTTGGGAGTAGTTTTCAATCCCAATGATCTCATTAGATTTGCTTTAACATGCATAATTCTGTATTACATCTCCATTGCAATATTTACATCACTTGGAATTTACAATATCTACACGATAATTGCAATTTTACCTATAATTCTCACTATTTATTCAATAATAATTATTGGAAGAAGAGATTGGATAATTTCAATTGAAACAATTACCCATTTCAAGAGAATTTTGCTTTCGAACATGATTTCAATTGCCCTTCTAATAATCACTGGATTTTTATCTCAACCATAACAGATGTACCTGTTCCATTGAAACACAATCCATTTTCTATTTCCGAAAGATAATTTCTTTCTAAATATTTCTTCCTAAATGATGGAAAAGCTGAAAAAATTCCAAAATAATCATGGCAGTAGTTATCTGCCATTTTCTTTATTTCAAAACATCTTCCTCCAAACATGGGAATTACATTTGCATCTATTATAAAGAAATCGAATAAATCTGAATATTTCTTCATTTCAAATAATCCTTCAAATGATCTTATACCCCCCTTAAAATATTCTCCAACAAACAAAGCTTCATCGTAAAACTTATCCAAATCGAATATAGATGAATATAATGAAAGGGGATAAGGTAGTAATCCAAGCAGAGAACTTCCATATGTGATCTCACTTATAAAAGCCAAACCGTAAGGTGAAACAGTTCTAAATTTCTCCTCCTCAAGCATCTTCACAGTCTCTTTCTCGTTGTAAGGTTGAATTAATCTCTCACTCTTGAGAAAATCTACGGCAGATCTTCCTTCCACCTCACCTATCGCAATCCCCTTTTTAACAACTCTAACTCTCTTAGCATTTGGAAGATAATTTTTTACAATTTCAAAGGTCTCCTCAAAACTTTTGCCTCTCTCTGGAAATACATCATGAAAATGAGCCAAACTCTTAAATTTGAAAGATATTGAAACTGCTGATCTTCCCAAGGATTCGTAATTAACCAATATTATAGGTGTTCCGAAACCAGCTTCCAAAGGTAAAAGATTTAAACCAATTACTGGCTTTTCACCATCAAAGAAACTTAAGACCTTATTTGCAGGAAATATGTATTTCTCCTCCAAATATTTTGAATAACTCTCCAAAACATCTAACTTACTTTCCAAATCCTTAGCTCTCCAGTATCTGTACCTCCAAATAGTGTTGTTTCTCAATATAAAGTCAATCATATCCAATCTACCGCTAAATCTGAAGAGAGGAAAAATTACTATTGCAGAAGAAAAATCTTTCATACCGTAATTCAACTTTGTAAAAGTTTCTTCAACCTTTTTTCCCTTAGCCCAAAAAACATCAACATCTTTCTCAAAGAAGAGCAATGCAAGACCTCTAGTCCATATACCTTCCTTAGTTACGTAACCTTCAACTATACATCCAGCCATCTTACAGTACGGAAACTTCTCTTTCAGATATCTTAGAATCTTATCATGTATACCTAAAGTACTTTCAGTTAGAAAGAGAAAGAAGAATTCTGGCTCAAAATCAAGTTTCAATTTATCTTCCAAATCCTTCACTATCTCATCGTAGCTTGTAAATGTTGTGTAAACGTATTGGATCATCATTTTAATGCAATTCTAAGTGAAGATATATCCATTTCAAATTTGTAAAGAGATGTTTCATCATTGGACACCAATACCAAAGCTAAGGTTTTCGTCAATGGGCTAATCCTTACAAATAAATCTTTAAATTTGGCATTCACTTCATCAATATCCTCTCTTATCATCCTTTCCAAACTATCTCTAATATACCTATCGAGCCAATCAGCTATTCCAAGTATTGAAATCTTATCTCTACATTTAACAACTATTGGAATCCCATCAACTCTAAATAATCCAGTCAAAAGAATGCTAGGATCATCAAAATGATTCAGAATCGATTCGATTCTAAGTAGCATTCGACCACCCATTTTATCATTGATTTTATCTCTTCCTCACTGTAAATGTAATCTTCAAGAGCCAATTTTATTCTTTCTAAAAGGTCTTTGGGAAGTTTTTCAATCTCTTCTTCAGTCAGAACTTCTTTTAAATCAATTTTTCTCTTTATATTGGTCATGTAATGTCTAATATCCACAACTATCCCTAAACCTTTCATTATCTTATAAGGAAAGACTCCCTCAGCATGCCAAGAATTTCTATGCTTGAGTATTCTAATTATTTTATCGAGAACATTACCATAACCAAGCTTTTTCATATGTATCAAGCTATCTCCAAGAAATGCAGGTATTATAATATGGGGATAATCTATACTTCCAGAGAGAGGTTCTTCAATTGTTATAACAACTGTTCCAGCTTCTCTCAACCTCTCAAAGAACCAATT
>CAZKQI010000015.1:19036-21270 GCA_964554855.1 uncultured archaeon
CCTGTAGTCCCCAAAATTATGTTAACTGTATTTGGAAGAAATCCGCCACCCATAAGTGGATCTAGCCCATGCACGCCAGTCTTTACCCTCATGATCATCACTTATTCCATATAGATTAATTACACTGATAAATGTTTTGCTTAAAAAAATTATAAAATTATTGCTTAAAAAAATTATAAAATTATTGCTTAAAAAAATTATAAAATTATTCAACCTTTATCTTCTTACCCTTCTTTTCGGGATATTTCTTCTTGAACACTATCTCCAAAACTCCGTTGTTGTATCTTGCTTTAGCAGAATCTGGTATAACCTCGCTTGGAAGCTTAACTATCTCATGATATCTTCTGTTCTCACTCTCAGCTTTTATTTCCACTTCATTCTCTGTGGCATTTATCTCAATATCATCCTTGTTAACTCCTGGCATTTCTGCTATAACTTGTATCTCATCATCTGCCTCTATTACATCTATCAGTGGCTTTCTTTCCTCCACACCCTTTTCTCTTATCGTCTCTGGCTTTGTGCCAAACTCCTTAATCTCTGGTTTGCCATCGGGCCCAATCCTTATGCTGAACCCCCTTATAATGGGTCTTATCTCTCCTCCTCTCTCAAATCTCCTAAACATCTCCTCTATATCCCTCACCATCCTCTCGAATATCTCATCCATGAACTCGAATTCCCTACCGAATATATCAAAAGGATCCCATTCCTCTCTTCTCTTCCTCCTCCACCACATAAACATCACCTCCGTTAAGCGTACATCTTTCTAAATGTCTCCATTATCTCCTCATACCTTCTCAAATCATCTCTTGTCAAGCTTGGCTTAATTCTTTCGATTGCCTTCTTCAAATGTTCCTTAGTAATTCTTATATTCTTTGCAACTTCCTTAGCCTCTTCTTTCGTCATATCTGATTTAACAGCCTCTCTTATTGCAAGCATACCAGCCTCTCTACAAACAGCCTCTATATCAGCACCACTGTAACCCTCAGTCCTCTCAGCCAACCATTCACAGATAACATCTCTAACTTTTTCTTCAAAAATCTTCTTCAAGTCTTCAGATAACTCTTCAATATCTTTAATCTTCTCAAACTCCTTTCTCTCAGATCTTAAAATTTCTAAAGCTTTTGTTATATCCTCTTTTTCATAAGCCAATGGCTTACCTCTTAGATGTATCTTGAAAATTTCCTTTCTACTCTTTTTATCTGGCGGTGGTATGTAAATGTGTCTCTCAATCCTTCCAGGTCTTAGAAGTGCAGGATCAATCATGTCGGGTCTGTTTGTTGCAGCTACGACAAAAACATCCCTCAACTCCTCAATACCATCTAACTCAGTCAAAAGCTGGCTAACAACTCTCTCAGTAACGTGCGTATCTGCACCCAAACCTCTTCTTGGAGCTAAAGCATCTATTTCATCGAAGAAGAGTATGCAAGGTGCAACTTGCTTTGCCTTCCTGAACATCTCTCTAACATGCCTTTCACTCTCGCCAACCCATTTGCTCAAAAGCTCAGGCCCCTTAACGCTTATGAAGTTTGCATTTGCTTCATTTGCAACTGCCTTAGCTAACAGTGTTTTACCAGTTCCTGGTGGTCCATAGAGCAAAATACCTTTTGGTGGTTTTATACCAGTAGATCTGTATATATCTGGATATTTGAGGGGCCATTCTATGGACTCTCTAAGCTCCTGCTTTGCATGCTCCAATCCACCAATATCATCCCATGTAACCTTTGGTATCTCAACAAGAACTTCTCTCATTGCAGAAGGCTCTATGAACTTTAAAGCCTCTAAGAAGTCTTCTTTTGTAACTTTTAAGTTCTCAAGCACTTCCTCAGGAATTTCTTCAGCTTCAACATCGATTTCACCACTCTCTATTCTCTTTCTTAAAGCATGCATCGCAGCCTCCTTAGCCAAAGCTGCCAAATCAGCACCCACAAATCCCACAGTCAAATCCGCCAACTCCTCAAGCATTAGATCAATCAACCTGTTTCTTACATCATTGAATATATCATTCTTCTCCAAAATCTCCTTAATTTCATCTTCAGTAGTAGCCCTTTCAATCCTCTCTATGAGTTTATCAACATTCTTTTCATCCTTCATCTTCTTCAATACCTTCAATACGTCACTTCTATTGTAATCTGGTTCTATGGGCATTCCTCTTGTATGAATCTGCAAAATTTCCTTTCTACCCTCTCTATCTGGAACACCAATTTCAATTTCCCTATCGAATCTACCAGGTCTTC
>CAZKQI010000016.1:0-20642 GCA_964554855.1 uncultured archaeon
TCAGATAGAAGTTTTAGAACGTCTTGCAAAAAAGGAATTACTTTTACCGCCTCCCTTAAGACACAAGTTTAGAAGACTTAGCAAAGAAGAACTTATTGAAAAACTTAAGGAACAAACGGTATTCACGGAATTCATAAACTCGATATTTTATATTGCCAAAGAAAGAAAAATTTATTACCCATTATTTCGGCAGGGAATCGTTATTTTACCAGTAGAATCTCCTGAAGGAGATTATCTACTCATACTTAGCCCCACTGTGAAGGGAAAAATATCTACAAGCATTCGAAGAAAAATTCTCGTTCCAGTGCCATTATTCACAGCTTTATTAGAGGATTTGTCCGAATTTTTTTCACGAATACTCATACTTAAGCTGAATATAGACGAAATTAAACAACCATCACCACTAAAAAAGGAAGAGTGGCTTTCTGTTGATGGTGGTAACCTAAACTCAGTTCTATACAACATCTACCTCAAAGAGAACAGAATACCCGAAAGAATTGCGACGACATTATCCTGTCTCTTCCCAAACATCAACTTAGGATTCTCAGTAACAGAGGATCAGCGAGTTTACCTAAAAATCCAAGAAGATGGGTTGGAACTTCCGCCAGTTTGCATTGCAGATGGACTGTATAAGCTGTTGGCCATATTAACAGCTTTGGAGTTAAAGCCATCTCTGTTGATAATAGATGAAGTAGAAAACTCATTACATCCTGAAACACTTGAAAAGCTGTTGGATGAACTGAAATCGAGTGAGACAATCGTGATAATAACAACTCATTCTCCAGTTGTTGTAGATATGACCGATCCAGCTGATCTAGTGATAGTTGAGAAAATTGCTGGAGAAACAAAATTCAGAAGAATAGAAAATCCAGAGGAGATCAAGAAAAAGCTTAAAGAAGCTGGTATAACATTCAGCGAAAGTTGGTTGTATGGTCAAATTTAGATTTTTCGTTGAAGATGAGTACGGGGATGAATTCTTTGAGAAACTCGTAAACAGACTTAAAGAGGAAGGCTTAATTCCAAGAGATGTTGTGATTGACGTAAAAAAGTTACCAGCCGATTGCAATAAGAAAATTGATAGAGTGCTAAATGCGAGTCTTAAATTTGGAAACTTTGATAGAGCTGTTTTGATTATCGACGGTGATGGAAATTCGAAGAAAAAACGAGAAAGTGCAAAGTCGCACATTCCATTCGATCTTAAGGATAGAGTGGATGTTATAGTTTTCGAATATGAGACTGAAGAATGGATTTGTCTATCATTAGGCATTAAATATAGCAACGTTAAACCCTCTAAAGCTTTAAACGAATGGCTTAAAATTAAAAAAGGAAAGAATTATCACAAAAGAGATTTGCCAAAATTTGTTCCTGAGCTTAACTTGAAGAATTTGAGTAATGATGAAAATTTCAAATTACTCTTAACTATTTTGCGATAGTAGTTAAAAAACTTTTCAAGATTTTAAAGCCGAAACTATTGCTTCTGCAACGCTTATTACACTTACAGATTTCTCAATTGTATCCGTTGCAATTACTCTTTTCAATCCAGCGTTAAGAAGTTTGTTTAAAGCATCTCCTGCCAAAACAGCATGAACACATGCACATTCAACCGATTTGGCACCCAAATCTCTAAGGACTTTCGTCGCCTCAACTATTGTCCCACCAGTAGATATTATATCGTCAACTATTACAACATCCTTACCTTCGACATTCAAGCTCTTCGGCTTTATAATCACTTCCTCTGCACTAATTCTCTCCTTCTCCAAATAGTCGAATTTACATCCTGCATAGCTTGATGCAACCTTAACCCTATTTAGAGATCCTAAATCTGGTGAAATCATTAAAATATCTCTTCCTTCATAATATTTGCCTATCAAAGGCATGGCATCAACTTCAACGAGCTTTTTGAAGTAGCTTTTCGCTTTTTCGCTGTGTATGTTTACCGTAATCACTTCATCTGCATAACTCTCAATCATTTTTGCAATCGCCCTTATACTCACAGCCTCACCTTCATTGAATTCCCTATCCTGCCTTGAATAACCCATATAGGGTATTACTGCAGTAATTTCAGCATTTCCCAAAGCATCGAATATTAACATAAGTTGAACCAAATCTTTATTAGAATTTATACTTTGAACAACTACAGCCCTATCAACTCTCTCAACTCTTACATATAGCTCCCCATCGGGGAAAACCTTGTATGTCGTTTTTGCAAGTTCGCAACCCAATTTCTCCGCAATCCTTTTTGCAAGAAGTGGAGAAGATTGTCCCGCAACGACCTTCATAAACTGATTTCATAAGATTTTTTAAAGTATTTGTCGGTTTAAACTTGATGAGATCTATTGAACTTCCCGGCATAGGTTCAAAGTATGAAATAGATGGTTTGGACGGTAAGATTGCAATTGTATTCTTAGAAAACAATAACATTCAAGTTTACGTTTTGGAGAGGGATTGCGATAAACCCTGTGTCGTAACTCTAAGTTCTAAAGATGCTGTGAGATTGGGAAGTATACTAACTGGTGCAATCTTTGAGAGTAAAGAGGAGTTCGTTGAAGTAGTATTTTCAGCCTTAGCAGATTTAAGGATAGGTGTACACACATACATCGTTCCAAAGAATCTCGCTGGAAGATCAATAGAGGAGTTGGATCTCAGAAGAAAAACGGGAGTAACTATAATAGCTATATCGAGAGAAGGTAAAAAAATAGTAAACCCACCACCTTCAATAGAACTTAGAGAGGGTGATATAATAGTTGTTATAGGAGAGCACTATCAAATCGAAAAATTTGAGAAGCTCATATTGAGGAGATGAAATGGAAGAATTTGGAGTAATAATTCTCTGTACAGCAATTGCATATTTATGCAGAAGTTTAAAATTTAGTCCAATTCCAATATACATATTACTGGGAATAATATTGAGAAATTTTGGGATAATCAGAGGGGACATTTCTCTATTGAGTGAACTTGGAATTGTATTTCTTCTTTTTTACATCGGATTGAAAATAAACCCTACTCAAGTTTCAAAAAATTTGAAAAATATTACTTTTGCTGGCTCAATCGACTTCGTTTTCAACTTCTTTCCCCCTCTAATTTTTTTGATTGCTTTTGGATTTGATGTTATCACAAGTATTATTTTAGCTTCAGCAATTTATGTCAGTAGTTCTGCAATCAGCTTGAAATTGCTCATTGATAATAGAAAACTAATATTTCCCTTTGCTGAAACTGTTGTTTGGTTGATGGTTTTTGAAGATTTGGTAATGATTGGAATTCTTATGTTTATGTCATTAAATGGAATATTACCACTGGCAAGGACGATCTTGTTTCTGGCAATAGTATATGTTATATATAAATATTCTCATCTATTTAGAAAGTTATTCGATAGAAGTGATGAAGTTCCGATATTGGCAATTTTTTCTATACCATCTTTAGCAATTTTAGTTAAAAGTTTCGGTATATCAGAAGCTTTAGCTTCAATTTCTCTAGGAATTGCCTTTTCAAGATATAAATTGGATAATTTAGTTATACCGTTCAAAGAAGTTTTTCTAGCAATCTTTTTTGTTATGTTTGGTGCAAGCATAAACTTAGAATTATATAATATAAATATTATATTATATTTGATTATTATTGGTATTGTTGGAAAGCTGTTAGGTGGATATTTTATTGGATTAAAGATTCACAAATCCAAGAGAGATTGTATGCGCATCTTTAAGTATACTGTTCCAAGAGGTGAATTTTCTGTCATATTGACAACTTTATTCGCACCACAATTCTCAGGTATTATCTCAGCTGTAATATTGATCACTTCACTTCTCAGCATAACACTATCGAGAAGAGATTAATCTTTATACAAACATCTGTTTAGGTGGTTGCTTTACGGGCTTTTTAACTTTTTCAACAGCTTTTATCAAATCATCCGTCTCTATGTAATCTTTCTCTTCCGCAATAGCCCTATGCAAAGCAGATTTAATTACCTTTTCAACCAAATCTCTACCGCTAAATCCTTCCGTCATTTCCGCAATAACTCTTAAATTTGCTTTAACCTTAAGGGGAAATTCTTTGAAGTTGTTTTTGAGTATTTTAATTCTCTCCTCCAAGCTAGGTAAACTAAACTCTATTTCCTCCTCAAACCTACTCCTTATTGAATGATCTAGCAATTCTATCCTATTTGTAGCAGCTATAGTGCATATTCCTTCATTCCTTTCAATACCATCCAACTCAGTAAGAAGTGCATTTACAACTTCACTCACATCTCCCCTCAAATCTTGATAACTCCTATCTAAGGCAATTGAATCGAATTCGTCCAAGAAAACTATACAAGGTTTTACCTGTCTTGCTCTCTCATAAAGTTCGTGAATTCTCCTTGCCCCATCTCCAACATGCTCTCCAATTAGCTTTGTAGATTTTACAGAAATGAAAGGTACATTGGCCTCATTTGCTAAAGCTTTGGCTGTCATAGTTTTTCCCGTTCCTGGCGGTCCGAAGAAAAGAACATTTTTTGGAGCCCACTTACCGAACTTTTCAGGATTTTTTAGATACTTCAAAATTACCCTTACCTTCTTCTTCGCCTCATCCTGTCCAACAACATCATCTATCTTAACATCCTTAATTATCTCTGTCTCAACCACACTCTTTGGATTCTCTACAAGGATGCGAGTCGAATCTGTGATTATACCCTCAGGCTCAGCACTTACAACTTCAAATGCGAAATCGGGAAACATGCGATAATCAAATAACATCTTTCCCTTGGATACAAATTCACCCTTCCACTGATCTTTAGCATATCTTTCGAAAACTCTTGGATTGTCTATTACTGGATACTCATGATAGCTTGCCTTTAAAGGATATCCTAAGGGCTTAAGTATGAGATACTTAACCTCTTGAACTTCTCTCACAATTGATGATTGTTTGAAGTGATATAAAATCGTTGCTCATTTGCCATAAGATTCAATATTTCTTTTGCGGATTTCTTGGGATTGTCGGATTCGTATATTGCCCTCCCCACTATTACATGCGTAGCGTATCTCACAACTTCTAAGCTACCCCCCTGCGCACCTATTCCCGGACAGATTATCTTCAACCCATCAGCAATCTCCTTAAGTCTTTTAACTCTCTCAATTCTTGTAGCTGGAGCTATTATGCCATCGCATCCCAAATCAACTGCCATCCTAGCAATTCTATCAGAAATACCTTCAAAGAATTCTTCTGAGCTTGTAAGCTCAGTAACAACGTAAACTTCGCCATTATACCTCTTTGCAACATCCAAAACTGCTTTAACAGTTTCTCTACCAGCAAATCCATGAACTATAACAGCTTTTGCTCCATTCTCAAATGCAATACTTGCAATCAGGGAACTTATGTAAGGTATATCCGAAATTTTGAAATCTGCAATAACTGGTTTTATCTTTGAGAGCTCTTCTATTATTTCAATACCGCAAGAAAGGACAAGAGGATAATTAACTTTTATGTGAGATACGAAATCTTTAACATCTCTTGCAACCTTCAAAGCCCTTTCACAATCTAATAAATCCAATGCCAAAATAAGCTCAGTCATAATCTTCTTCATTCAAAACTATTGCAATATCTGCAGAATTTTTAAGAGCTGTAGAAAATCCGGGCTCCATTCCTATAATTATCGTTTCCTTACCAATCTCCATTGCCTTCTTCAACACTGCTTTAAAATCTGCATCTCTAGTAACTAAAGCCAAAACATCTATCAAATCGTTGTAAATAAGTTCCATGGCCTCAACAGCCATTCTCACATCAACATCTCCCGATGTTATAACTGGTTCGAATCCCTGATTCTCAACAGCTTCGATCAACTTGTCTGTTGCATACTGATTTAAAAATACCTTAGCCACCTTTATATCGCCGTATTCACTCAAAATATCTCTTATTTCAACTAAATTTAAATTGAACTCCTTTCTCAGCATATTTGGCCCATCCACAAGAACTGCTATCTTCTTTCTAATCTCCTGCTTCCTCCTCGAAAGAATTTCCTTAATCTTCTGAACTTTAGATAAACTTAGTTTTTTCTTTATTGACATATCTACTTCCTCTTTTTCTTCTTTAACATTAAGTAATTTACCGCCTTAACAACTGCATCGAAAGATGCCATAACTATGTCAGCACCAGCACTCCTAGCTGTAAATATCTCCCCATCCTCATCTTCAACTGTTACATAGACATTTGCAAGGGCATCACTCCCACCAGTTATAGAATCCAATCTAAATTCTGCTATTTTCACTTTCCTACCAAGAAGCTCAGTTACAGCTTTAAAAGTAGCATCTACTGGCCCTACACCTATTGCCGATATAATTTTTCTTTCTCCCAAGACGTTTGCATTTATTACTGCAGTTGGAGTTATCTTGTTACCAGTCAATACCGTAACTTCTTCAACACTCAAAACCTTTTCTTTCTCACTAATCTCACCAAGAACAGATTCAGCAATGGCGAATAGATCCAAATCTGTAACCTTCTTACCCTTATCCCCCAACTCCTTTACTTTCCTAAATATTATATTCAGTCTCTCCTCATCTACAACATAACCGGCATCTTCAAGAATCTTCTTTATCTGATGCCTGCCAGCATGCTTACCAACAACTATTCTTCTCCTATGCCCTATCATTTCTGGAGTGATTATACCAGGTTCAAAAGTCCTAGCATCTTTTAAAACCCCATGAGCATGAATTCCGCTTTCATGACTGAATGCATTCTCACCAACTATTGGTTTGTTGGGTTGCATTTTAACTCCAGTCAACCTTTCAACCAAACGGGAAGTTTCAACCAAGTATTCCATTTTAATATTTGTCTTAAAACCTTCAGCATATAATAAAGTAACAACCTCTTCGAGAGGAGCATTTCCTGCTCTCTCTCCCAATCCATTGACTGTAACCTGTACTTCGTTAGCTCCAGCTAAAACCGCAGAAAACGTATTAGCTGTTGCAAGTCCAAAATCGTTATGACAGTGCACATCTATTGGTACTTTTAGATGTTCTCTCAGCTCTTTTATAAGGTTGTAGAACTTAAATGGTGTAGATATTCCAACAGTATCTGGTACATTGATTATATCGACATTGACATCCTCAACAGCTTTATAAATCTTCTTCAAAAATTCAATTTCAGTCCTAGTAGCATCCATTGCTGAGAACATACAATCAACACCGTGAGATTTAACGTATTCAACGGAATTTACTGCCATTTCTATAATTTTATCATGCGTTTTCTTAATTGTATGTTCAATCTGAATTTTTGAAGTTGGAATGAATACATGAACCATGTCCACATCAGCTTTTATTGCCTCATCTATATCCTCCTTAACAACCCTTGCCAGACCACAAATCTTTGCATCTAAACTCAAATTTGCAATCTCTTTTACAGCTTCAAATTCACCTTTGGATGCAGCGGGAAATCCCGCCTCTATTACATCAACACCAAGTTTATCAAGTTGTTTGGCAATCTGAATCTTATAATTGACAGGTAAAGATACCCCAGGCATCTGCTCCCCATCTCTCAAGGTTGTATCGAAAATCTTGATAGTTTTCATCAATGCTTAGATTTTGTCAAAATTTAAAAATTTTTCAATTCTCGACTTTCCAGGTGGTAAGAATTTTGCTATTTCATCTGGGGTAGCTATTGCTTTAACAACATGTCTTTCGTCCCCCTTAGCCATATTAACCAATGTTTTAGCAATTTCAATAGCCAATTCATCCTTTTCCTTATCTCCTATCTCCAAAATAACGTAGTAATCACAGTACTTTGAAATGGGATCTACTGGCCCACCCATCAACCTGAGATTGCTCAAATCAACACCAACTGCACATCTAAGCTCTACAGTAATGTAATTCCTCTTACCAACTATGTAAAATGATCCTCTTGGTAAATACTCTCCAGCCTTTGCAGATCTCTTGACCTGTTCTGGAGTTACATAGTATACTTCACCACTGTGCATTCCTTGCTTCCAAAGGGATGAATATATGGCAGAAAATTGAGCAGTTTCAATCAAACTCTTTTCACCAGCCTCCTGCCCCCTCTTCAAAACAACTGCGGGAGCACCTGGACTTTGCGTATGGAAGAAAAGATCTCTGGATTCTAAATATTTTGAAACTATCTCTTCATTCATTTGAGCATTTCTACCACCTATAGCCAAAAATCCTTCAGAAGTTATGAACCATCTAAATCTCTCATACCATTCCCTCTTTCTAACAATTCTTATCGGTGCTACATATTCTTTTTTCCCAACTTCCTCAATCTCCTCCTCAGTTCTTTCTATAGCTTTTAAAAGTCCTTCCAACTTCTCCCTAGCTTTTTTAGCTTTTTCGTAATAAAATTCCGCAATATCATGTATATCCCTATCCAAATCCAACCTTATTCTCTTACCCTTTATCTCAACTACAACATAATCCCTACCAACTTCTTTAACGAATTTTAATCTTCTAACCTTCTTCTTGAACTCCTCAAATTCCATTTTTTCTCTAGCCCTTCTAAGCGCATTAAGTACTTTTTCAACTGTACTATAATTTTCATAGATGAAATCACCAATGGATCTGAACTCTTTCATTTCCTCTTCAAGCCTTCTTTTAGTTTCAAGTTGAATCTCAAGCCTCCTTTTTAGCTTCTTTAACTCTTCACTCTCAAATTTAACTTCCGATATTATCTTTGAATAGAATTCATCCAAAGCTCTATTAAAACTTTCAAAATATTTCTTTTCAAAACTTTCGTAGTACTTCAACTCAATTGGAAGTACATCCACATATTCACCATCTCTTAATACAATGTGAGGTCTTAGATTTCCTTTGAAAACTGGCTCAAATATTGATTTCATTGCATCATAAATTCTCTTAAATTCCTCATCACTCAACTGACTACCCAGCTTATTTTTATCTATTCCAGCTCTTAAACATGTTTCTTCAGCAAGCAAACCACCCAAACCACATTTTGTAGCTAAAATTTTCACTATTTCTCTATCCTCTTTGCAAACATCTTTAATTTCCAATTCAAATTTTCTCTTTGGAAATTCGTAAACTCCCTTTTTTCCATAAATATCCATTATTATTGTATATTTTTCATCTGTAAGCGCTATATTACCTTTAGCAAATAGTTCCGCAACTATCTTTCTATCTCCAAAATCAATTACAACAATTCTATCGAAATCTTGCTGTTCAATATTCTCTATCCTCTTCCCCTCAAGATGTTTTCTCAGGAGCATGGCAAACGGTGAGGGAAATTTGGGGCTCTCTTTAGGAAAAATTGTTAGATGAATTCTTCTACCAGCTTCAATTATCAAGTCTTTCCTACCTCCACAGTAAATCTTAATCCTAATTTCTTTTGGAGGATAATGGTAAATCTTCTCAATTCTACCCCCAACTATCTCCTCTTTCAATTCCTTGATGCATGCGTAAATGTCTAAAGAGGACATTGATCTCATTCTAGTTCGTTAGAACTTATGCCTATAAAAATTTAAACTGTTCAAGTCAAACTCAACACTAAGTGAATGCTTTGATAGAGATAGGTAGAGAGATATTGAAAAAATGTCCAAAAGATAAGGAGGAAATTGCAAAGATAAAAAAGGTACTTAGTAGAAGATTTAGACTTCCTAAAATTCCAAGAGATGCAGAAATATTGAAAGCTTGGAAGGGAAAAGAAGGCTATGAAATACTTAGGGATATATTGAAGGTTAAACCAGTTAGAACGATATCAGGAGTTGCAGTAGTTAGCGTAATGACTTCTCCAGCTCCATGTCCTCACGGCAAATGCATAATGTGTCCTGGTGGAGTTGAGAGGGGAACTCCTCAAAGTTATATAGGTCTTGAACCTGCAGCCCAGAGAGGTAAACAGCACAACTACCATCCTTTCAGGCAAGTTTATGCAAGACTGAAAGAGCTTTACGATTTGGGTCATGATGTTGATAAGGTTGAAATAATAGTGATGGGTGGAACTTTTCCCGCAAGAGCTAGGGAGTATAAGGAGTGGTTTATGTTAAACATCTTCAACGCCTTGAACGCTTTTGGTAAAAAGAGATTTACCTTCGAAAAGAATTTTGAGAGGGCTAAAAGAAAAAATGAGAAAGCTAAAGCAAGATGTATAGGTATAACTTTTGAAACCCGTCCCGATTATGCTAGGGAGGAGCATATAATAGAGATGTTGAGGTTTGGAGGAACAAAAGTTGAGATAGGTGTTCAAAGCATTTACGACGATGTTCTTGAATTCATAAAAAGGGGACATAATGTTGAGGATGTTGTTAAGGCAACACAACTCTTAAAAGATTCTGCTTTTAAGGTAGGATATCATATAATGCCAGGTTTACCAAATTCAAACTTTGAGAGAGATCTAAAAATGTTCAGAATAATATTCAAAGATGAAAGATTTAAGCCCGATTACCTAAAGATATATCCTACATTGGTTGTTGAGGGAACTGAACTTTATAGATTGTATAAGGAAGGAAAATACAAACCTTATACAACAGAAGAAGTTGTAGATTTAATTGCAAAATCTAAAATGTACTTCCCCGTTTGGGTTAGAGTTCAGAGAATTCAGAGAGATATTCCAATAGATAGAGCAATAGGTTTGGATAAGGGTAATATAAGACAGTTGGTTCACCAAAGGCTTAGGGATTTTGGTTACAGTTGTAGATGTATAAGATGCAGAGAAGTTGGGCATAAGCTGAGAGGAATGAATGCAGAAGAGCTTGCAAAAGATGCTGAAATTGTAATTAGAAGGTATAAAGCTTCAAAAGGTATAGAATACTTCATATCATACGAAATTCCCGAATACGATGCTTTAATAGGTTTCGTAAGACTTAGATTTCCGTATAGACCATTCATAAAGGCTATAGAGGATTGCGCTCTTATAAGGGAACTACATATCTATGGTAGAGCTGTTCCTTTAGGAACTAAGGAGAAAGGAGCATTTCAGCATAGAGGCTTTGGAGAGAAGTTGTTGAGGACTGCTGAAGAAATTGCCAAAGAGAAGTACGATGAAATTGCAGTTATAAGTGGTGTGGGAGTTAGGGAATACTACAGGAGATTGGGATACAGAAAGAGATTTGAATATATGGTTAAAAAAGTTTAACCACCGAAGGTGATTTATACCTCAAGAGGATATATGTAGGACATGTGGATAATATTCGATCCAATTTACTACATCTTAGCAGTATTGGGATACATTGTAATGTTACTCTTGGCAAGTACTGTAGCTCCCAAGGTAGCCAGTAAAGTTTCTGGAAAGTTATCTTTATACATGTCAATGGTAGTACTTGCAATTCTAATTGTGACAATCTTCGCAATAACGATCTATTCAATTCTTAGCTTCGCTGGATTATACTTCAGTATCTTTGGTCTGATAACATTCCTCATAATTGTAAACCTCTTGATATACATTCTATCCCCATACGTAATAAATTTCAGTTACGGTGCTAAGCATGATCCACATCTACAAGAGATTGTAAATGAAGTTGCATACAGACTTGGAGTTAAACCGCCAAAGGCTATGGTAGTACACTGCCCGCCAAACGCATTTGCTTACGGTAATTTCCTAACTGGGAAATTTGTTGCAGTATCAGATGCACTCGTAAAAATGCTCTCAAGAGATGAGCTCGAAGCTGTTGTAGGACATGAAATAGGACATCATAAACACAGAGATAATTTGGTAATGTTGTTCTTCGGTTTATTACCTTCAATAATATTTTATTTGGGCTATGCATTGATTCATGCTGGACTTAGAGATGATAGAAGAGGTGCTCAAGTTGCAATAGTTGGGATTGCTGCCGTTTTAATTTCCTTCATTGTTCAGATCCTTGTACTGGCTTTCAGTAGATTGAGAGAATATTATGCGGACTTTGAAGGTGTCATTGCAACTAGCAAAGAGTCTATGCAGAAAAGCTTGGCAAAAATACATCTATTTTATGAGAGATATCCTAGGTATATGCATGACATAGCAGACAGCAAGATTAAGACTCTGTTCATATATGCTCTTGTAAATACTGTCGCAAATCCAATAACGAGATCAGATATAGAATGGTTAAAGAGGAAAGAGGTTTCACCATTACAAGAATTTCTATCTACACATCCACCAATTCCAAAGAGGCTTAGATTCATAGACAACATTCAAATCTAAATCTTTGTAACATCTTCACTTCCGCATTGAGGACATCTAATTGGAAATTTGTAAGGGTCTTCAAGGAATACGTATCCGCAAACATTACATTGAAAGTACACTTCATTCATACCTTTTTGTTTTCCAAATTCTTTTTATACGTTTCCTAAAATATACGATATGAAGAGATTGGTTGAAAGCGGTATAAGAATAATAGACAGAATTATAGGTGGTTTTCCTGTTCCTTCTCTTATAACAGTTGTAGTTGATCCATTGGCAACGCCAGAACATATAATCTACAGCATGTGCGACTACTACGTTCCAAATTTTAAGAGTGAGGAATTTGTAAGAGAGGAGATCAAAATTTTAGGTTACGATTTGAAGATTGTGAAGATGGACGAGTTAAATGATATAAGAAATTCAAGAGTATGTGTTGAATTCTGTTACGAATTTGATAAGGTAATTGAGTTAAGAAAAATTGCTTACGATAACGAACTTGTAGTTAGCTTAATAGTACCTAAGAATTACTATGACGATAGAGAGTTATCGAAGATTTCCTATGTCAGTGATGGAGTTATGCTTATAGATGCTGAGAAGGTTGGTGATAGATTTGTATTCAAATTTGCCATACCCAAAATGATTGGAGGTTATACCATACCAACATACGTTAGATTCAAGACTGAAAGGAGTGTTTTAGAAATAGACACTTCAAGGGATATTGTTTGAAAAGAAGTGAACTACCCCGCCCTTACGGACGGGACTTCCTGCTTCATCGAGGAGACTTGCCCCTCAATAACCGCCTTGGCGGTTACGAGGAGTAGAGGTCTCCTCTCCACAGGCTCAGAGGGTCGTCCCGACCCCGAACCTCTATTTTTTATTCTACAAGCTGAAATATAATCTCTGTAAGGGTCATCCATTGTCAATCCTTCAGATGTGCCTCTTGGGTTTACCTTTATAACTCTCCTACCAGCTCTTTCAGCCTTGTAGGAGAGCATAGCAATAAATTTACTCCAAGAGGCATCCAATATCTTTTGAGCTAAGTTACCGTTACGAACCATGTTCTTGATTTGCAAATCCTCCACAACAATAACATCATAATTTTCAACATAAAACCTTGAAAGCTTGTGTAAGAAATCGTTACGCTGGTTTACAAGCTTTTCATAAGCTTTAGCAAGCTTCTTCCTTTGCTTCTCCCAATTCTTTGAGCCTTTTCTTTTCTTTGATAACCTCTTTTGCTCAATTTTTATTCTTTTCAAAGTTCTCTCATAAAATTTTGGATTTTCTATCTGTCTACCATCTGAATCCGTTAAGAAGTGTCTAATGCTAACATCTATTTCTATAGCTTTACCAGTTTTTGGCAATGGTTTTGGCTCATCCTCTACTTGAACTATTGCATACCATCTCCCAGATTTTTCTCTCTTTACAATCACTCCCTTGATTCTACCATCAATTTTACGGTGTAATTTGATTGGAATAGAACCAACCTTTGATAGGATTAACCTGTTACTTTCAATCCTAAAACCAGATTGATTGAAGTTGAGGGTTTTAAATGAATTGCCAGTTTTGTAACGAAGCTTGCCAACCTTCTTTCCGTTTTTCTTAAGCTTTGCTAAGGCTTTGATGTTGTTCCATAGCTGATAGTTTACCATCTGCAAAACCTTAGAATAGACTTCGTTTAGCTCTGGTTTCTCTTTCTTTAATTTAATGATAAGGGATTGTGTATCTGTTTGTTTGATTTTCCTTCCATCCTCTTTTGCCTTGTTTAACTCGTATAATAAGCGGTTGTACAACCAACGACATAGCTCAAGCTGTTCTTGAAGTTTAGCTTGAGCTGTTTTCGATGGATAAATACGGAATTTATAACTTAGCATCATGGTTTATCGTCTTTTTGAACTTGTCCCATAGCTCATCTACTGCTATAAATACTTTTCGGCTCTCATCCCCTCTCCCTTTCGGCGCCGACAGAGTTAAATAGATTGTAAACGAAAAAGTTCAATGAGAATTTCGGAATTCGTGCTATTTCAAAAGGAGGGAAGTAATCATTACACAGGTTATGCTAATTATTTTGGCTTGGAGAGTAGGCCTTGTATAATAAAGAAGACTAAGAGCAAGTTTGTAGTATTGGTTGAGGATGATGGTTGGAAACAGATAGGTATATTTTATCCCCAAAGAGGTAAAGTTAGAGGATTTAAAGAGTATGAACTAATCGGATTGATATGGACTCCAGAACATACATTTCACGTTGTTAGAGATGGAAATAGGTTTTTGGGATTATAAGTTAACAAATCTTATCATTATGTTATCGAAATTTTCAAATTCGACTATTACGCATCTCCCTCTATTCGCTGGTGGAATCTTCACAATTAAAGTTTCTTCGAACTTAGCAACACCCTCATGTTCATGTATGTGTGCACAAAAAACAATCTTTGGCTTAACACTTTCTATCCATCTTCTTATAGCCATGCTACCTACCGAATTCCCATTTACCCAGTCAAAGAATCCGTAAGGGGTATCATGAAATATGGCAATATCAGCTTTAAATCCAGAAATAAGTTTTTCTATTTCCTCATCGTCAAATTCAAATGGTGTTTTGAATGGTGTTGTTGAAGAACCTCCGAAACCGAAAAAAGTTATTCCATTAATTTCAACAATTTTTCTGTGAATAGATACCCCTTCTCTTTCCAAAACATCGAGAACTTCTGGGGGATCCATGTTTCCCGGAATTGCCAGAATTTTACCCCTTATCTTCTTCAAGAAATTCTCTGCAAATTTTACTGGCCCTTCAAATGTGAAATCGCCAGCAACGATTATTATATCTCCCTTCGGTACATCAACATCCTTATTGTGAATATCTCCTAAAGCTACGATTTTCATGATTGAAAATAGAACTATCGATTTCTAAATTTTACCAATCTCCAAACTTTCGTTAGTCTTCTTTATACTTTCTTCCTTTTCAGCCAGTTCAAGCATAGCTCTAATGGCATCCACATTTTCTGGAACAACTATAGCTTCTTGATGAATTGCCTGAGTGAAGTAGAGTTCATTCCCAACTAAAGCTATTGAATCCCTCCAAATTATATTTTCAAATAAATCATATCTCAATCTAATTTCTCTTGCCCATTCTATTATCTTCGCTGTTGATGCAAAACCTTCTTCACCTGAAATCATCAGAATTCTTGGTTCTTTCTCAAAAACATCTATTACATCATCTTCACTAACTCCATCCTTTAACTGAACATTCAAGGAGTGAACATGCATCAATGTCGTAGGAACTTTGAAAGCTACAGTCGTTATATCTATGTGTGGTAAGACTGTTTGAACATCTGGGCCATGGTGAGATGGAAGTTTTATTGGATCTGGCATTATTCCATTTACCAATCCCTTTTTATCTTCTTTAGGATCGACAACTCTTCTTATCATTACTGCTCTAACTTTCTCAATTCCAAAGTTCTTGTCAAGTAAGTAAAGCACTCTAACTAGTCCAGTTGTATTACAACTTACAACCCTAACGTAATTCTTTCCTACAGCTTTTTCATAATTTGCTAGAGCATTGAAAGAGATTTCTGCAACATCTTTTTTCTCTCCACCCTGAAATATAGCTTTAATCCCTGCTTTTTCATACATTGGCTTGTTCTTTGCTCCAACCTTTCCAGGTGAACAATCTATGACTATATCTGCTTTTTCTATCAATTCTTCTACAGTGCCTTCAACATTTACTCCAGCCTCTTCAAACAGTTTTAAATTCTCTGGAATTGCACAATAAAGTTTGTACCCCTTTTTCAAAGCATTCTTAGCTTCAAAATCTGGTTTTGTTTTTGTAACACCTATCACCTCCATATCATCCTGCTTACTTACAGCATCAGCAACCCTCTTTCCAATTGTTCCATAACCGTTAATTGCAACTTTAACTTTCATAATATGGATTGTATCTAAAAATTAAAAACAGTTTCGAAAATTGTGTAGTATGGAGAGATATAAAAGGCAGGTTTTGTTGATTGGTAGGGAAGGACAAGAAATTTTGATGGAATCAAAAGTTTTGGTAGTTGGAGCAGGAGGTTTGGGTAGTGTAGTAATAACTTATCTTGCAAGTGCTGGGATAGGAAAGATAGGAATTGTAGATGGCGATGTTGTTGAAGAACACAATCTTCAAAGACAGTTCATACATGCTGGTAAAATAGGAAAAAATAAAGCAATATCTGCCATGGAATTTGTGGAAAATCTAAACCCAGATGTTGAAGTTGAAGTTTATCCATTTGAGATAGACGATAAAAATGTAAAAATAGCAAAGGATTATGATGTAGTTGTCCTATGTCCAGACAACTTTGAAACCCGCTTAATTGTAAACGATTTTTGCATAAGAAATGAAATTCCATTTGTTCATGGAGCGGTTCACGGTTTTGAGGGAGAAGTAACTACGGTAACTGGTAGTCCATGTTACAGATGTTTGTACTCAAGCTTTCCTAAGCAGAAAATAGGAATTTCACCCATATTTGGCTTCACATGCGGTGTTGCTGGAAGTATACAGTGTGCGGAAGTAATAAAGATTTTGTTGGGAATGGAAACTTTGAAAGGGAAGCTCCTAAGATTTGACTTGAAGAACATGGAGTTCTTTGAGATTGAATATATGCCAAGATGTCCAATATGTAAAAATTAGATAGAGTTGTCCCTTCTCCTTCCAAGTTTACCGGGTTTCACTATTCCAAGATATCTCGCACACTTCGGACAGTAATAAGCCTTAACTCTAGTTATCGATATGTTCTTTTTACCAACCATCTTTATTATATCGTAATCGAGCTTCATACCTCTATATGCCGTAAATGTCTTGAAGCGCGGAACTTTTCTACCACATCCATCGCATCTAACCATGTAATCTTTACCTCTCGATTTACTCTGCTTATACTCCCTAACGTAGGGAGCCTTACTCATATCGTTATGTATTATGCAAAAATTGATAAAATTTTTCATTAACATTCAAGTTGTATGCCTTTTTAAAATAGTTCAAAATGTTTTCCAAATCTCTTCTAAAAATTTCTTCTGCAATCCTCATCTCTTCATCACTCTCCAATTCATTCAAATCTATGGCTTGAGGAAAATCTATTATCCAAATTCCCTCAGAACTTACCAAGATGTTAAACTGGCTTAAATCACCATGAACAATTCCCAAGGCATACATCTCCCTAACCTCCTCTAAAATGTATTCCAAAACATCTCTAGGATTTTTCAATCTGATCTTATACAATTCCTTTGCATCTATCAACTCCATTAAAACTGCATTTCCCTCCCATCCATAAGGTTTTGGAACACTAACTTTGCCATGAAGCTTCTTCAATGCATTGTACTCATTCCTTGCACTTCTTATCATGAGAACGGTGTAATGCAAATCACCATAATCTCTCTTTTCTCTAACCTTTTTAAAGCTTTGATATCCTACCTTGTGAAATTTTATTACAGCTTCACCCCACTTGGAAATGCAGTTGTAAATTATACTCTCCTTTCCCTCCCCCATTTTTTTCCCCAACATTGTAACAACATCCTTTTTTACGAATCTTTTAAGAGAGTATAGAGATAAACCTAAAAATGTAAATGCACCACCCAAATATTCTGTTCTCTTAAATTCAACAAGTTTTTCATCTGCAAGACCCTTCAAAATTCTTTCAACCTTATTTTCCTCAACTTTTGAATATCTCGCTATTATTTCAACTGGTACAAACTTGTAATCCCACATGTTTTTAAAAATACCATCCATAACTTTCCAAGCAACCTCCCTCATCCTTTTGAACTTCTCTGCAAGCATCCAAAAAATGAACTGAAAAGGCTTATAAATCTTTTAAAGACCTTTGATGCATGAAGAAATACTGGCCATTACCTTTCTTAATATCTGCAATGATAGTCAGCCTATACTTGAGAATTCTAAATCCATGGAAGAGTGTATTCACTTGGACAGTCAGATTGGGTGGAAATGACCCATGGTATTACTACAGGCTTATAGAAAACTGCATTCACAACTTTCCTAATAGAATATGGTTTGATCCATTTACAAATTACCCATTTGGCACATTTACACATTTTGGCCCATTTCTAGTTTATTTCAGTTCAATAATGGCAATTGCAACTGGTAACTTGGAAGGAGAGGCTTTAAGATCTGTTTTAGCTTTTATACCTACAATAGCAGGAACTTTAGCAGTTTTGCCAATGTACCTCCTCACAAGCCAAGCATTCAATAAGAGAGTTGGTGTAATATCTGCAATTCTCATTGCAATAATTCCCGGCCAATATTTACAGCGTTCAATATTAGGTTTCAACGATCATCACTGCTGGGAAACATTTTGGATGATCACAACATTAGCCCTCTACATATACGCTTTAAAAATTTGGAGGGAATTTGATTTTTCTTTAAAGAGAAAAATAGCTATAGCTGTATTGGCTGGAATAGCTTATGGAATGTATCTGGACACATGGGCACCAAGCTTCGTATTTGCAATGTTTCTAACGATGTTTGTAGCAATTTCTCTAATTCTTGAAAGATACTTGAATACTGATGGATTGACTGAAGTTACATCAATCACTTTGGCAGTGGCAACCCTTCTTTACCTACCTTTTGCATTCAAAACACCTTTCTTCAGCACAACTCACTATTCTCCATTCCAAATTTCAATACTGATTGGTTGTTTAGCTTTATTAGGCATTTTCAGGCTTATTAAACACTTGAAACCTTATTACAGCAGAATTGGTATTAAAGAAAATTTAGCGTATCCCCTAACATTCATAGTAATGGTTGTAGTTTCAATATTTATTCTTGCATTATTTTCACCTCAGGTCTTAAACATGATAATTGGAGTTACTGGTGTAATACAGCCAAGAGGAGGAGCCTTGACGATAGCTGAAGTTCAGCCTTTCTTCTTTATGGGAGGTGAATTTAGCTTAGCTCCAGCCTACATACATTTTGGAATGACATTCTTCTTCGGATTTTTCGGATTTCTTTACCTATTTTACATGTTCTACAGAAAAAGAGAGCCTATTATACTTCTGATATTACTTTGGAGCATAGTTATGTTCATAGCTCTCTGGGGACAGAACAGATTTGCATACTACTTCGCTTTAATATGTGCAGTTACAGCTGGATTGATACTTGATTTACTTCTTGAAAGATTGAAATTCTACGATTTAATTATTAAAGGTAAATTGAACTACACAAAAATTGTTCTGTCAATAATTCTCATAATTCTTTTGATATATCCTACATTTTCATTGGCAAACGAACAGAGCAGATATGCTGGTGGTCCAAATAAAGAATGGTGGGAAGCATTAACTTGGTTAAAGAATAATACTGAAGATGGTAACTATGATGACTACTACTATCAAATCTACGAGCCATCTGAAAACTTAAGAGAAAAATACTCTTATCCCTTCAAAACTTACGGTGTTATGAGCTGGTGGGATTACGGTCATTGGATTGAGGCAATAGCTCATAGAATGCCGAATGCAAATCCTTTCCAGCAAGGTATAGGTAACAAGTATGATGAAGTTCCTGGAGCATCTTGGTTCTTTACTGCTTTCAATGAAAATGAGAGTGAATACGTGGCAAGATCACTTAATGTAAAGTACGTGATAAGTGATGTTGAGATGTTAACTGGAAAGTATTATGCAATGGCTGTTTGGGCTGAAGGCAGTTTGGAGAATGCAAGTAAAATATATTACGATGGTTATTGGTACGTTTACGCTACACCCTACGGTTTGGGTTTAGCCCCTACCATCTACGATGTTCCTCCAAATTCTAAGATAGTTGGAACTCTAAACGTTCCAAGTGAAAAGTGGTTTGAAACTACAGAAGCTAAACTTCATCTCTTGGATTGCTCTGGTCTTTCACACTACAGACTTATATACGAATCAAAATTTGTATCTCAGTTCAGCTGGATGGGATTTCAGGAAATAGTTTACAAGCAGATATTCAATCAGAAATATTCAGAAGAGTTTGGATTGAAAACTGTTAATGCTACGACAAGTGGATACGTAAAAATCTTTGAGAGAGTTAAGGGTGCAAAAATATATGGAAAGGCAAATTCAAGTTTTGTAACTGTTTATGTAAAGGTTAAGAGTAATCAGGGAAGAATTTTTACATATTCAAATGTTGTAAGGGTTGTGAACGGAACTTACAAAATAGTTGTTCCATACTCTCAAAATACGAAATGGCCAGTCAAAGCAATAACAAATTATACGATAAGATCTGGAAATGTTACGAAGACTTTCAGCTTGAGTGATGAAGATGTAGAGAATGGCAATACAATTAGGATAGATCTTATTTAATTTGATCTAAAAGCTCATCACAAGCACTAACAATTTTTTCATTAGCATCTCTAATTGCCTCTAACGGATTCTTATTCTTAGTTTTCACAATTAACTCTGCCCTATCTTGGAGGGGATGAGGTACAACATACTTTGCAATCTCCACATCCTCATCTTCAAGCAAATAGTGTTGAAGAAGATTCAGATATGTGTGATCTTCACCCCTTATTTCAAGCTTAACGTAATTTTCGGACATCTCTACAACCTTAACTTCCATA
>CAZKQI010000017.1:0-20083 GCA_964554855.1 uncultured archaeon
TTTTCGTCAAAGAATAAAATTGCATATACGTAAATTCAAAATTGTAACTTCGAAAAATTAGAAAGTAAACAAATCATGGATACAATAAACATTAATATCTCAGTCTTAGCAATCTTTTCATAAGTAATGTTGATTTACGAATATCAAGGTTTATTTAGGATTATTGGTAGCAGTTATCTCAGATCTTATTATAAAAAATAAATAAAATTTATTGATTTTTATTTTTTATACTCTTTAACTTTTCTAGAACTTCAATTAACTCCATCTGTAGCTCGTTTATATCGAATTTTTGACCTTTCAAATCTCTAAGTAAGTCAATCTCTTCTTCCTCATCAACTGTAACCTCTTTTGCAAGAGATTCAATTAAGTCATCTTTTTTATCAAAATCTATTTTTTCTTCTTCTTTTTCTTCACTAAGATCAAATTCAGAATCTATATCTTCTGTGTCTATTTCAACATCAGAGTTTAATTCTGGTAATTTTGGTATCTCGGGTTTCCTAATTTCTTCTTCATTTTCATCATTTTTCGGATTACTAGTGGTCATCATTTCGTTCAGTAAGTCTTCCTCAACCTTCACATTTTCAGACGATTCATCTACAATCTTTTCAATACCTTTCTCAATATTCATATCTCCAGCCACCTCCTCTTTACTTTCTTTTCTAACACCAGAAGATACAACTTCTTCAAGCTTTTCGTCAATTTCCTTCGCTTTCTCTTCAAATTTTTCCTTTCTAAAGAAGGGGAGCTTTAGAGAGGGTAACTTCAAATTTTCCCGCTCTTTTAATTTATTCAGAAAAATGTTCAACCCCACTGCAGCTGCTGTAAATGCAATACCTAAGGCAATTATATTCTCCATAACTACCTCACCCCCCAAATAGCCCATTTATTTCTAAACAAATTAAACAAAGAGCGAAAATCTGCCAGTGATTCAAAACAGTAGGCAATCTTAAAATTTGTCTCATTTTCTGGAACTCTAAAAACTATTATTCCATCGATTTTTTCATTCTTCCTAAGTTCTTTTAAATCGAAAGCATTTTGGAAGGAATGGGTGAGTATACTATACGTATATATGTTTTTATGGGAATCAACGACTATGAAATCATGAGCAGTTGGATACAATGTTTTATTTCCTTTATTAATTATTCTAACATAGATAACCATGAATTTTGATCCTTGAGGTGCAATACCGTAATACCTGTCTAAGGGGTTAAACTCCTTAAATTCCTTTAGATCTTTTGTGAACTTCACGTCAAGAACGGTAACATTTATTCCCTCATACTCAGCTGACTCTCCAATGTTCAATACAATTTCATTAGAGTTGTAATTTTCATATCTAAAATTTGTGAAGTTTACAAATTTTAGGTATGATAAGTTTAAATCAGAAAAGTTAGGTAGAATAGGTGTGTTAATTTTACCAATGCATCCACACATGATTAAAGCAAAAAATATAGCAACCAACCTCATATTAACCACCCTCTAGGAAGGAAGGTACTGAGAACATCCAATCGACCATAGATGGCATTACTATCATTAGAATTCCTGTCGTTATCATTAAAATTGCACTATAGAAGTACAGGAAGTAGTTTGCACCTCCTTTAACAACTTTCATAGCTAATGTATTTGCCAAAATTAATATTAATGATATGCCAAGAGAATATTTCTCTAGGAGATCAAGAGGAATTCCACCAAACAATCCAAGATTAAGACCTGTAATTGGTACCTTATTGAATATATCGGTTGCACTGCCTATGGATGACATTTGAGACGCAAACATCATAGAAACTAGATTCGTAAATCTATTGAGTACTCTTGTGATAAATAGGAGTAATCCAACCATTGCAACATGAAGAGGTATTATCAGATTAACAAACCCACTTGCGATTAAACTTCTCTTAAGCCTCAGTAAAACCATTTCAAGATTTGATGAACTGACAATCTCTCCTATTGCATCTGTATCACCACCAACATCTGCAGCATCAACGAATATGCTTGTTAGCTTATGGATCAGATAGCTACCACTTTCACCCATAAATCTCTCCCAGCAAATTCTATGATCTAATCCCATCGAAAGCCTTCTGTAAAGTCTGAGAACAATATCCTTCAACTCACCTAAGTTCTTTTGATCAATTCTACTGAGTGCTTCTGCTACAGACACACCAGCTCCAGAAACAATAGTACCAACACTTCTTATGAATGCTGTATATGCTTCATCTCTCTTTGTTATCTTTCTATCATCCATCCATCCAAATATACCCAAAGGTAAAAGTACTGCTCCACTTATAATCAATCCAAATCCCTTCATATCAACTCCAAAAAGCTTAGCTTCGGGATTTACTATGAATGGGACTAGTGATAGTACGAAAAATATAAAGACAAATATTGGTAGCAGCACTTTTTGCAATTTAGCGATTATCATCTGTTCTATAGATTTCATGTTGAGATCGTGAGTCTTTGCATCCTTTGGAGAGGCTTTATAGAGCATAAATACACCAAATATTGAGAAAGCCAAACAAGCAAATGCTGAACTTATTAAAGATAATGCGGGATCAGTTCTACTGTATATTGTTACAGCCAGTAATACTACAACAGAAATTAAAGTTGTCGAAACTAGAATTGACACATATGCATCTGTCCACTTTCTTAGACTTTCAAGACTTCTCAGATATTCATCTTTTCTGACAGTTTTGAAAACTCTCCATTCATTCTCCAAAACCTCTCTATCTGGCTCACCAGCTTCGATTGCATTTGCAAGTCTGTTAAACAATTTCTTAACCCTTTCATGTTTTATACCTTCTGCAACAAGCTTACATGCAGTAGCATAGTCGTAATGCCAGTTCTTAGTAAGGTTTACAATCTTTTTGAAATACTTACTTGGAGCATAATCTGTGCTTGCTGCCATTTCAAATATTTTATCTCTACTAATCTCTGCTGTAGAAAGAGATGCCATGTATGTAAGTATGAAAAGTAGATCGTTATCCATATATTTATTCTCTTTAAATTCTCTTAGCTTGTCAAATACCTTTTTAACAAACTCAATTTCAAATACCTTTCCAAATCCTAAATTCAGTCTGACATTCTTGGTTACGAAATTCATATCTTACACCTTTATATTCAGCAATCCACTCTTTTGAATCTTAGATATTGCCTTAAACAGTTCATAGAAGTCCGTAACTCCCTGATCGTGAAGTTTCTTCAGAATCTTTGCTCTCTTCTCAACTTCTTTATATATTATCTTCTTCTTGTTCGGCGGAATTCCCAAACGAGTTGCAATTTTGTGTTCTAAAAGGTAAGAGCTACCGTATCCTGTGAATACGTGGGAGTCTGTGGCAGGATCCCATTGAAAAACTTCAACATAAGAAACTCCACCTTTTTTCGGATCGTAACCAACAATTTCATTAACACTTAATACTCTCCTAACAAGCTTGCCATCTGGCCTTCTTACAGCACTCTGTATAACAACGAAATTTAAGTTATCTATGAAAGTTTTAGGAACATTTATTGGCGGAGCAGTAAGTCTCTGAATTAATTTCTCTACAGTAGCTGCATGAAATGTAGCCATAACTGGATGTCCAGTCTGCATTGCCTGAAATGCTATATTACCCTCAACACCTCTAATCTCACCAACAAGTATGTAGTTTGGTCTCTGTCTCAAAGCTGCTTTTAGCAAATCGAACATTGTAACTTCACTACCACTTCCTTCTCCTAAATTACCTCCTCTTGTCGACCCTCTCGTAACCTCTCTTGTCCAATTTTTATGAGGCACTTGCAATTCAGGTGTATCTTCGATAGAAACAATCTTGGCTTCTGGCCTTATGAATGTAGTTAGAGAGTTTAAAAGTGTTGTCTTACCACTAGCAGTCTCACCGCATATAAATCCACTCATTCCCTCAGATATAAGTAACCACATATATCCGGCAACCATATAATCAAGAGAACCAAACTCTATTAATTGAAGAATACTAAAAGGCGTTTCATTGAACTTTCTGATTGTGAAATTGCTACCATTCTTACTAATATCTGTTCCATAAACTATGTTGATTCTTGATCCATCTGGTAGCGTCGCATCAACTATTGGATCCTTGTATGTTACAGGCTTTCCTATTCTTTCTGCAAGTTTTATAACGAATTTATTCAGTGTTTCCTCATCTTTAAACTCTATGACACTCTTTAAACCTTTGAAAATTTTGTGTTCAATAAATATGGGCCCTAAACCACTACAAGATATATCTTCAATGTACTTGTCTCTTATATATGGCTCAAGAATTCCCAAGCCAACCTTATCTCTTATTAGAGCATATTTAAGAGCTTTATACTGTTGTCTTGTAACAAACAATTTATTTCCATCACCATTTTTCTTATTAAATAGTAAAAGCTTAGAAAGAAAACTAAACTTAGGTTTCTTACCGTTACCATTTCCACCACTTATTGCAGATTTTATCTCCTCATCAATTTCCTTACCATCAACTATAACGCAAATTTCTTTTAGAGCTTCTTTCAAAATTCTTTTCTTTTCCTCCTCATCTGCAGGATCAAAATCTACATCTGCTAGATAATCTACAAGTCTAATCTCAACTTCTTTCAACAGCTCATCAACTCCAGTTAGAAGAGTTGGTTCTATGGGAATGTAGTAATTTCTAACATCATTCCTATCTGGATATATATGGATGTATATCTGCTCATCTGCTGGATAAATGAGATTGGGGTTCTCTAAGTTACCATGCTTCTTTCTATCAAGTTTTGGAACAAATTTGGGTATTCCAACCTTATCAATAGGTAGTATGTGTAGGTATTCAAGAAGATGGAGATTTTTTTCAACTTCTCTTTTCATTTCCTTTGGTAGTATCCTGTATATCCCACAGCTCTTTAAATTAATATGATCGTGCTCTTCTTCAAGCTTTCTTGGTTTAAAGGGGAAATTGGCAACTACTCCACTAACTTCTTTGGGTTTCAAGCTATGTTCAAGTCTCTGTACGACTGTTGCCATCCTTGATCACCTTGTGATGATAATGTTTATAATAATAATGTACTTCAAGAAAAATAAAATTTTCGTCAAGCTTGAGCAGACTGGATTGGTATTATCTTCAAACCAAATCCGGGATGTACTTCGAAGCTAACTATGTTTCCAGTCGTTTTCTTTGCTCCTCTTATCTTTGCAACTTCTAACACGCATACATATCTATCACCAACCTGCTCCTTCCTTAGGAAAAGATGACAATCACATGCTGACCTTATTCTAACAAGTGTATCTTCTTTGAATGCATGCTGGTGTAAAGTGATAAGTATTGTTTTTCCTCTGTCACATAGATTCTTTAATCTCGTTAAAAACTCAAGTACATCATCTTCTGTTGAGTACGTTGTGAACATTGTAAGAGAATCTATTATTATAATATTTTTATGTATAGCCTTTATATGATCCGATAAAAGTTGCAAAACTCTTCTCATTTGCTCAGGATTCCATTCAACACCTTCAAGGTGTATTGGAAATATTTTAAGATAGCCCCAAGCGTAAAAATCTGAAACATCTAAGCTCAATGATTCCATCTGTGCTAAAAGGCTCTTTATAGTATTTTCAGTTGTGTAGTAGGCTATATTATGTCCCTGTATGAGTCCACCGTATGTAAACTGCTGACATAGAACGCTTTTACCTGTATCGTTTTCACCTTCTATCAAAGTTAAGGAGCCAAGAGGTATTCCCCCTCCTAAACGTTTATCTATTTCTGAATTTCCGCTTGATAGTATATTCTTCTTTTGTTCCTCTTCAAATTCTTCTAAATTGACAGCCATCTCTCATCACCCCCCTACATTAAATTCATCACTACAGCAAACTCCATTAGGAGTACAAACCAAAATAACATAAGTTCCGTTTGGTAATGACTCTGAAAGCTTAACATTCAATCTAACTATCTCATGAGGATCGAAAATACCTGGATTTGTGAGTTCTGCAATTATATCAAAAGATATGCTACTAATGGTGGGATAATATGTTTCGGTCCATCCGTCTGGTCTTCCATACAGGAATACATCAAACTTTGAAAAATCATTAAATTTCGTTGTACCGTTGTTCTTAACATCAGCTACAACCGATTGTGTCGTATTGTCATAATAAACAGTTACAATATAAATCCTAGTATTTATTACATCCACAGCCTTATTCACAGCTTTTCTATACTCTAAACTGACCATTTCCGTTAGAGTGTAGCTTCCAGATGCGAATACATAAGCTACTGCTATTATTAGAGCTATGGAAATTACTGAAGCTATTACGGTATCGAAACCCATGATATCACCTCGAAAATATTTCAGAATCTTCAATTCCATTGTACAAAACGAATGTCAAAGTGTACTCACCACTATCAAGACTTACGCTAACATTCACTTCTAAAGTTTCTCCATCTTCCCAATAATTGTCGCTATCTCCATTTTCTATAGTATAACTTACATTTGAATCTGATAATGTAAAATGATAGGATGTCGTGTTAGATACTATGAAAACATCACTTAAGTTTAGAAGGGAGACGGCAATTCTATTTGAGCCAATGTTTTTAACCCAAAATGTTAAGCTGTTATCTGTTACTTCAACAAATATTATTTTTATGTCAGTACCAACTCTTTCTTCCAACTTGGTTGTTAAGGAGTAGTACGTATTCGACATATCTCGTACAGAAGGGATCATAGCAGTTGTAAATATAGAGACGGCAACTACAGTAGCAATCACAAGCAGAGCATTTGTTATCACCTCTCTTGTCATGTCCTTTCACCTTTTTCCAATATTATTCTGAGCAATTCAGAATCCATACTTTTATCATTAGGATTTACTGTTTTATGTAATTTATAAATATCCATTAATAGTTCATTCAAACCATTTCCTACAATTCCTACAATTTCAACAATCTTCATTGTAAACTCCTTGAGTTCTGGAGATATGTAACCAGCAGACTCGAACAGATCGAGAATCTCTTTCAAAGTGTTCACATCGTATTTCTCCAACATCGTTTTTGCCCATTCCATCATATTGTAAAGAGTAGTAATACCAATCCTACCTTTTGGCATCACCTCTTTAACTTTTTCAGGTTTTAATTCAGAAACTGGAACCTGAATTAAATTATCAACTACTTCTTCTTTAACTCCAACATCTTCCACTTCTTTTACTTCTTTCTCTTCTTTTTCCTCTTTCTTTTCTTCCTCTTCCTTAGGTGGTGGAGTTGGAATTATTTGAACTTGTTGAGGTTGTACAGGCTTGTTTATGACTTCAGCAAGATTCTGCAAACTCTGAAAAGGATTTTCAAGATTGTTCAATGTTTCTCTTATATCTATTAGAAGCTTCTTTATGGAACCTTTCAGAGTTTCAACCTCTTTTTCAAGCTTAGCTATTTTACTTTCGGGAGTGTCTTCCTCAGCCGCAGCTACAAGCTGATCGATCATGGACTGATCGATCTCTGTCATTTTTTACCACCTCTAAAATTAAAAATAAATTTAAAATATAAATAAAAAATAAATAATTTGGGATTACTGTAGCAGCACCATAGTAGGATCAATCGTTGGAGGAACTTTAAGCTCTAGTGGATAAGTGGCACCCATTGGCGGCTTGATTTCAATTAGGAAGACCTCGTTTGGTTTAAGCTGTATGTTTGATTCATTTAATTTATTATATATAGCTTCGAAATTTATGTATATCTGTGCCTTCTCATATTCTTCTAAATAGTTATCGGCACCAGCTGGATTACCTGGATCATTTACATTGGTAACCCAGTACACTGCGTAATGATCTCCATCAGCATCATTTTGGAGATTATTTACATTATCTGTCTTCTTGTATTTAAGGTCAACGAACCATCCATGGACAGGGCTTGATACTGTAATTACTGTTTTATTTAAGTCTATAGGCTGACCACCTGCAGCAAGTTGTATTGTTAGTGTTGTACCGTTTAGATAATTGCTACTTGTATTACCATATCCGATTATACTTCCTATTATCTCAACACTTGAAGATACCTGCTGAACACCCGTGTGAACAACTTCCTGACCCTTCTGGGTTGAGAAGAATCCCGCTCCGAGCAGTATGTAGCTGAAGACAGCTGCCACTGTTATGAATGCTATTAATGTTATTGCAGCTTCTAAACCAGTAAATCCTTTCTTATCTTTAAACAACCTCACTCACACCACCTCCTTTATATGTAAGTCAAATTGGTTAAGCTCGGAGGAATGTGTTTGTTTATTATAAGCGGTGCACCTATTGATGGCTTCAGTTCAATTGTTATATCATCGTTGACTTCTGGAAGTGAAGTCAAGTTGTAACCTCCTCTAACAGCACTCATGTTTATTATTATCTTGTACTTCTCGTTCTTTTCAAGCAGGTTATCATATCCTCCTCCATCAATCGATACTATACCTTCATATCCCCAAGGCTTAGTGTTACTGGTCCTATTAGGTGCATCTGAGTCGTTATATGGTATCTGAAGATAGTAATTCTTGTATCTAATTGCAAG
The DNA here is from genome assembly GCA_964554855.1 of uncultured archaeon. Taxonomy (GTDB): domain Archaea; phylum Halobacteriota; class Archaeoglobi; order Archaeoglobales; family Archaeoglobaceae; genus Archaeoglobus_B. The sequence continues at coordinate 8,487 of CAZKQI010000017.1, forward strand.
TACTGTCTGATTCAAGTCAACAGGTGTACCTCCAGCAGTCAGTGTTACATAAAAGTATATCTTTTCAACATTTCCATTAGATCCAGTTTGACCAGCATCTAAATATATGTACTGGCCGTCAAGCTCAAGTGCACTGCTCGCCTGTTTAACACCAGTATCAACGCTCTGCTTACCCTTCTGTGCTGTGAAGAAACCTGCTCCAAGCATGACGTAGCTGAAGATTGCTGCTACTGTAACGAATGCAATCAGTACGATTGCTGCTTCCAGTCCCGTGAATCCTTTCCTATCTTTTCTCAAACTCCACATCTCACATCACCTCACTACAATCATTATTATCTACAATAAACAAATATATAAAATTTATTTCAATAATTACTAATTACTTTTTTCTAAGTTGAAATTTCAAAAAAGTAAGTCTAAGTATATGCAATAAGGAGAAGCACGTTATGAAAGGATATGAGCCATAGAACTACACAAGATAGAAAAGAACCCCAGAATACACCTGTAAAAATTGCCCTACTCAACTTACTATTTTTGTAAATATCATAAAGATAAATTAATAGAAATGAAATGGAAAGAACTATGCCTATCTTAAAAATTATTATAAATGGAGGGAAAATTTTTGCTAGAAAAACCAGTATGGGATTTAATTCAACAAAATAATGCGATTTTAGAGCTATTAAAGTTGTAAGTAAATCTGTAATGTTTGCCAAATTCAAGAGTACAATTAAAGTTAGGATATTGTAATTACATATTTGTAATTTCACAAATGAAACTATGTTTAAGACTTAAACTTTTTACTCTTTAACTCATCCAAGAGAATGCAAGCCTGACAAATTCTTTTAGGTGTTGGCTCACCACAGCTTTCACATCTCTTAAGCTTTATCTGGGGATACATCTGTTTTAAGCAAGGTATTAATTGCTCAAAACTCCTCATTATCGAATACTTCCTACCAGGATACTTCTCTTCAAAATCGTATATGAAATCTCTAACCATTGCTCTAACGGGGAAATGGCTGTAAGGACATTCGTTCAGATCCATCGGAAGATTTTGCAGCAAACCGTAAACAACCACATCTCTCTCATATACCTCTCTAAAAGGCTTTATTCTCATAATCAAACCTTCTTGAACTCTTTGGGGTATCAATCTTGCCAATCTCTCTATATCTGCTTGAAGGAAGTTCAACAAAATTGTTTGCACTTCATCATCCAAATTGTGTCCCGTAGCCAATTTTGTTGCACCCATTTCTCTTGCAGTCTTGTTTAAAAGATATTTCCTAAATACTCCACAATAAGTACAGGGTTTCTTATCTCCAATCTTAACCATCTCATCCAAAGTCATACCGAATTTTTCCTTAAATGAAACAACTTTATGTTCTATTCCCAACTCAGAAGTTATTCTTTTTGCAATCTTCACAGTCGGAGGCCTATAACCTTCTATACCCTCATCAACAGTTATAGCAAAAATTTCGATATCTCTTCTCTTTTTTAAAAGTTTGTAGAGAACGTAAGTCAAGGTTACACTGTCTTTACCTCCACTCAAAGCTATTGCAATTCTATCTCCACTTTCAATCATATTGAACTTCTTTATTGCATACTTTACTTTCCTCTCAAAATAATCTATAAAGTGCTTTGAACAGAGATGCAAGTTTGCATGTCTGATGTAAGTTACAGCTGGCCTCTTACACTTACTACAGGTTATCACAGGCTGGAGTAGAAAGAGTATGTTTAAAATGTGTTATGCCAATTTGATCAAACTACAGAATAGACTTTTCTTCCTAAATCTTTCAGCAAATTCGGAATCTATGTTGTTCCTTATCCATTCCTCCCACTTTTCTAAATTATGATTATTTTCTTCAAATTCCCCAATCAGCCAATCATATATTTCAAACTTAATTGGAGAAAAACGAGTTTCAACAAAAAATTTGAGCCTATTTCTTATATCCTTATTGTGGAAGATGTAATCACATATAGTATTAAGTAAGAATATTTTATCAGAATATTTTAAATTTGATCTGAAATCTTCTTGCACCTTAATCATATAATGATTCCAACTATTTCTTGAAATATAAACATTGTCCTTAACTTAAAAGATTTAATTATTGTAATAATAATTATCATCTAAATGCACTTGACACACATTTAAATGTATCACTATAAACAGCCTTTACTTTTCTCAATTTTGGTAGATAAGTTAATGCTTTGCCCGAATTTGTCATAATGCATCTAAATTTTTCCGTTGCTGGCGAAACAACCATGCATGTATCTTTAAAAACTTTTATTCCCCTTCTCTCCAAAAACTCAATGACATCTATCACTTTATTGTAAACATGTTTGGATGTAAATATCCAGAATTCTTTCTTTACCTTTTCATCATATCTCCTTACAATATCAAATATTTCTAAAATCTCCTCTTTTGATAAATGGGGACATCCCAAAGCTATTAAATCTGGTTCACAGTCGAAATAAACCTCTTTAATATTATCAATAACAATTTTTTCTTTCGGCATTTCAAAATCATTCCATTCAGGCGTTTGATCAATTACATGAAACATGGCAACATTTCCAGTTGAAGCTAAACTTGCACCTAAAGCTTTGAGCTCTTCATCTCTAATTTTTCTTTTAAATTTAAATATAGGTATTCCTTCAATTATTTCTCCAACATAACAACCTAAAAGACTCAAATCACAATCGCATCTAACATCAACTAGAACATTTGGTGCTCTGTTTTCCTTTATGTGTAATCCGTAGTAAGGTGTTTTTCCTATAACTGCACTTGCCAAAGCACTTATTCCGCTTTCTCTATTTGTCATAGCACCCAATACAGAATTTGCATAAACTACTGCAGAAGATTCCGACCAAGCTAAATGATCTCCCTTGATAGGTTTGTAGATGTAATAGGGTGTGCAAGTTAAAGTTAGCTCTGCATCCATACTTTTAAAAACTTTCAGAACTTCGATCTGTTTTCTTACGAAATCCTCTTCCAGATACATATCCTTCCATCTCTCCAAATCCATGCCAGAAGGATTTATAGTAGTTTTAACTGAAAACCTTACATTCAAGCTCTTTAACCACTCCAAACCTTCTTCACCAATATTCTTGTAAGATACACCAGAAATGTGTGCATGTTTTATTGGAATTAACCTTTCAGCACCAAATATATCTCCTAAAGCGACAAGTATCTCCATACATTTAGAATAACCATCTCCCCTCTCCAGAATCCTCTCTTCCTCCTTACTCAAAAACATGATTTTCAATAAAATCTTTTAGATATAACGGTTTTCTCCCTCTCATCTTACTGACTTTCAAAGTAGTCCTAATTTTTTCATGATATGGGCAATTTATGTAATGATAAACTGCTTCACTCAAAGCATCTTTAATCGTTTCTTTACCGCTCTTCCTCTTCAATTCCTCAACAATTTCAACAGGTAATGGAACTTGAACAATTTTGAGCTTCACACATCAATCTAATTTTTCAATGTTAATATTTTTCTGTTAACAAACCTACAAGTTATATCTTCAACAATCCTCTTTTCACCTAAATGAATTTTGATAGCCTCAACAATCATTCTCTTCAAGCTCTCACTTGGCTTACCTAAAACAACGTTTGGACAGAAAACATCTACGTAAACGTAAAATTTTTCACCTCTATATTCAAAGATTGCACTTTCACTTCCCTTCCTTCTAATCTTGAAGGGATACAATTTACAAGCTACTGGCTTCAATTCACCCTGAAGTATGCAAAGGTTTTCAACTTGAAAGGGACATCTTTTATTTATCTTTTTGATATAAAATCTACCGTATCTCTCTTCAACAAATCCAGTCCACTTCAATCTAAGATATTCGTGCGCTCTAAGGGGGACTATATACTCTCTACAACAAGCTCCACATGCAATACAATGCCAGCTGTGAACTTTTCTCCAAGGTACATCCATGAAAAATATTATTCAAAATTGGAATAAATTTCTTTCGCTCAAAAGACTTCATCGAAAGCAACGAAGTCTTCTGGAATCTCATCCGAACTTCCAGCCTCATCAAGCACCTTATTATCAACATATATCGGACAACCAATTCTTACAGCTATTGCTATACTATCGCTAGGTCTGGCATCTACTTCAATTTCATGATCATTCTGCCTCAAAACGATTCTTGCATAAAAAGTGTTATCGATTAGGTCATCTATAACAACCCTCTCAACTCTAGCCTTCAATTTACCTACTATATCAACAAGAAGATCGTGTGTCATAGGTCTTGGAGGTACAACATTCTTCAGAGCGGAGTTGATAGCCATGGCTTCAGCCAATCCTATGTAGATGGGCAAGTATCTACCATCTTCTGTTCTCAAAACGACAACTGGAGATACACCTAAAAGACTTCTCGCAGCGAACACACCATATACTTCAGCAACCAACTCCATCGTACTTTATTTCGTCGTAACTTATTAATTCTTTTGCTTGAACGAATAGGTTTAATTTGACTTATATTTTAGATTGAAAAATAACTAAGCAATTTACTCTTATTATTTATTTGAAATTTTTTTTAGATTCAAGAATATTTAATAGGAAAAGATTATATATTCTAAGTGTCTATGCAACTTATGAAAAGAACAGTTGAAGAGATCAATGAAAAAATTAAGAAGGGTGATGTCTGTGTTGTGACAGCGGAGGAAATGAAAAAAATTGTTGATGAACTTGGCCCAGAAAAAGCTTTTAAAGAGGTTGATGTTGTTACTACTGGAACATTTGGTGCAATGTGTTCCTCTGGAGCATTTTTTAACTTTGGTCATTCTGATCCTCCAATAAAAATGAAAAGGATATGGTTAAACGATGTTGAGGCATATACGGGAATTGCTGCCGTTGATGCTTATTTAGGAGTGACTCAACCCTCAGAAAGTAGGGAGGATTATGGAGGTGCTCACGTTATAGAGGAGTTGGTGAGTGGAAGGGAAGTTGAACTTAGGGCTGTGGGCTATGGCACAGATTGTTATCCGAGAAAGTCCATAGTTACTGAAATTTCTCTGGAAGATATAAATCAGGCAGTAATGGTAAATCCAAGAAATGCCTATCAGAGGTATAAAGCTGCAACCAATTCATCAGATAGAGTTTTGAGAACTTATATGGGAACACTTTTACCCAACTTCGGTAATGTAACTTTTGCTGGATGTGGTGAAATATCACCATTGAACAACGATCCAGAGTACAGAACAATTGGAATAGGAACAAGAATATTTCTATGTGGTGCGAAAGGATACATAATAGGGGAGGGAACTCAGCATTTCCCACCATTCGGAACTCTGATGGTCAAGGGTAATCTGAAGGAGATGAAATCGGAATACATGAAAGCAATAGTTATTCCAGGTTATGGTGTTTCATTGTGTGTTGGAATAGGTATACCCATTCCAATCTTGGATGTAGATATGGCAAGATTTACTGGTATAAGAGATAGTGAAATATTTACAGAAATTATAGATTTTGGTGTTCCGAGAATGGAAAGACCAGTAGTTAAAAGAGTTAGCTATGCTGAATTGAAGAGTGGTAGGGTTGAAATAAATGGAGAAGTTGTAAGAGTTTCACCACTTTCAAGCTACTATATGGCAAGAAGGGTCATGGAAGATTTGAAGAAAATTATAGAGAATGGCGAATTCTTCCTTACAAGTCCTGTTGAGAGAATTCCAACCAAATCTTTACTTAAGCCGATGAGGCAGAAGGATATTAAGGTTGTAAGAAGTGTTATGACTAAGGCTATAACGGTTACACCGGAAACTAGTGTTGAAGAAGTTGCAAAGATAATAATTCAAAAGAGTATCAATCATCTTCCAGTTGTTGATGAGAGAGGAGTGCTTGTAGGAATAGTAACATCTTGGGATGTTGCAAAAGCTGTTGCAATAGGCAAAATTGGTAAAGTTAAAGATGTAATGACAAGGAAGGTAATCACTACATCTCCAGATGAGCCGATAGATATTGCTGCAAGAAAAATGGAGAAATACAACATTTCAGCCTTGCCAGTCATAGATTCTAAGAAGAAAGTTTTGGGATTGGTTACGAGTGAAGATTTGAGCAAACTCCTTGCGAGGTGATGGAGATGTTGTTAAGATTGGGGTTTGATGTAAAAACTGTAAGAAAGCCAGTCATATCTATTGCAACACTTGAAACTAAAGCTCTCATAAACATTTTAAGAGCAAATGTAGATGCTAAGAAGGGTGAAATGATAGTAGAAGTTGAAGATGAGAAAGTTAAGGAAGTTGAAGAGGTTTTGAGGAGATATGGGGTTGAAATACATGAATTGGGTGAGGGAATTGTAAAAGATGACAGTAAGTGTATTCACTGCGGTCTTTGCATAAGCGTTTGTCCTGTTGAAGTGTTTGAATTTGATAGTGAGTGGAGAGTTGTTGCAGATACAAAGAAATGCATTCACTGCGGATTCTGTACGAAGGTTTGTATAACAAATGCACTAACCCTCTACACCTGATTTCAATGCTATGGCAACACTCGACAGTATTAAGATAGCTCCTATCATCTGCTTCAACGTAAGTACTTCGTTAAAGATTATGTATCCATAGATTCCAGCAGATACTGGCTCAATTAAAGCTATTATAGGTGCATTCTCTTTTTTACAAAATTTTATTCCATAGTTGAGTAATATGAATGGTATTGCTGTAGGTATTAAACCTAGGCCCAGAAGCCATGGAATATTTTGAAAAATTGTTTGCACATTCAGATTTGTAGAAACAATTGGTAGAAGTATTATTGTTGAAATTAAAAGAGTTGAAAAAGTTATTTCTATTGAAGATGCAAATTCCCTAACTTCTTTGGCAAGAATGAAATACAGTGCGTAACATAAACCCGAAACAATTCCAAAAATTATACCAAAATTCAGGGTGTAATAAGGAGAAAGAAGAAGGAATAATCCAAAAAGGGCTATGATTAGGGAGAAAATTGATATCTTTCCAATCTCCTCTCTTTTCAATAGCATAAACAAGATGACGTATGTGGGAGCCATGTAAAGTAGTAAGGCGGAAATTGCAATTTCAATTAGTTGTATTGATGCTATGTAGAATGATATTGTTATCAAACTTACTAAGGCAACAGATATAACTTTAAAATTCTTGAAAATTGGAAATCTAACAAATTTAATCAATGGTAAAAGATAGACAAATCCAAATGACATTCTGAAAAAAGTTACAGTTAATGGACTTAAATTTAAATTTCTAACAAATATTGCGAGAGAGCCCATTAAGATTGCAGATAATGCTACAGTTAAACATCTCATTATTTATCTTCTATGCCCCTCTCAGTTATCTTGAATACAACTTCCGACTCTGGTAGGTGTGGAGAATCTATAAGTCTTGCAACTCTAAGTTCTCCCTTCCCCTTTCTCAAATAAACCCTGTAAGTTGCTGTATGGGCTACAATATGACCTCCTATTGGTCTTGTTGGATCACCGAAAAATGCATCGGGCTTAGCCATCACCTGATTTGTTACGACTACTGCAGCATTGAACACTTCACCAAACCTCATTAAGTCATGGAGATGTCTGTTCAGCTTTTGCTGTCTATCTGCTAAAGCTCCTCTCCCAACGTATTCAGCTCTGAAGTGAGATGTTAGGGAATCAATTACTAGCAATTTAACTGGCTTTCCTTCTTTAGCAAGTTTCTGAGCCAATTCTCTCGCATTATCTATGAGCAACATCTGATGATTTGAGTTGTAGGCATGAGCAACGTATATGTTCTTCAAAACATCCCTACCATCCAATCCTTTAGCTTCTGCCATCTGTATTATTCTTTCTGGTCTGAAAGTCTTTTCAGTATCTATAACAATTACAGAACCCTCTAAACCTCCTTCTTCTTTGGGAAGCTGAACATTGACAGCCAATTGATGGCATATCTGTGTCTTACCACTTCCAAATTCTCCAAACAATTCCGTTATAGCTTGGGTTTCAACTCCACCACCCAGAAGGGAATCTAAAGCATTGCTTCCCGTAGTAATTCTTCCAATCTCTTGCCTTCTTTGAAATATTACTTCCCCACTTTCAAAACCACCTATGTTGGCTAACTTCCTTGCAGCATTTATGATCTTCAAAGCTGTAGCTTCACCTATATCTGCAATTGCACTCAATTCAGCAGGAGAACTTACAGCTATAAGCTCAATACTATCATATCCAGCCTCTCTCAACTTCTCAGCTATTGTAGGCCCTACCCCGGGCAAATCTTCCAAACTCATCACTTTTTCCTCACTTTTAGCCATATTCTTCACCCGCTATTGTTATATATCATTATTACTTAATTTCTTACAGGCTCCGCCTCTCACGCCCGATTGATAAGCATGATATCGGGTCGGTTGGCGGAGCTACATTTCTTTGTATTTGAAGGTATTTCAAGCTTTTGATCATCTGCAATATTATCATTTTATATCAAGAAATTACCTAAGCAAAAGACTTAAAATAAGAGACGACAATTATTTCAGTCGCATGGAGTCGATAAAACTCGTTGAACTACTCTTGACTGCAGAAATATACAATAGGTTTGATGAGCTTACTGAAGACGACATACCAAAAGAGCTTAGAAAAGCACTTTATGGAAAAAGCGGAATAATAAGGCCTCTCATAGTCAAACTGGAAACTGCTAAGAAGGTTGTGAATAATGTGGAGTCAGCTTTAAAGAATTTACCATTCATCGATTACAATGCTATAACAAAACAATTGAAGTTGACATCTTTCGATTTGGCTGTAAGGTGGTTTGCTCAAAAGGCTTTGGAAAGAATTGAGAGAAATCCAATATTGGCTTATTACTACCAAAATTACAATTCACTAAACGTATCTTATGAAAAAGCTAAGAAGATGAATGCTCCAAAATGCAGCGATAAGGAATGGTTAATGTGTGTGCTTTCGGAACTTGAGAAGAATAAGGAAACTTCGGAAATGTTGAGCTTAGTGAGAGTTTACTCACCAGAAGATATAAGGGTAGATTTTTCAGATATTGCTCTAACAGATGAACAGATTGAAGAGATTAGAAAAATTGAGATTGCACTTGAAGAAAGAGAATTTCTCAGAGAAATTGGTTTGATAGATGTTGGAAAACTACTCTTCATAGGTCCACCTGGAACTGGTAAAACAACTACTGCAAGGGCATTGAGTAGAAAACTGGGATTGCCTCTTGTAGAAGTTAAGCTTTCAATGATAACTTCTCAGTACTTAGGTGAAACATCTAAAAATATAGAGAAGGTTTTCGAGTTGTCAAGGATTTTGAGTCCTTGCATACTTTTTATCGATGAATTTGATTATGTAGCTAAGACAAGGACAAGCGATGAGCACGCTGCAGTTAAGAGGGCAGTGAATACATTGCTGAAGTCAATAGATGAGATTAATCTTGTTGAAGATGGTGTTGTTCTGATTGCTGCAACAAATCATCCAAGTTTGCTTGATCCAGCTGTATGGAGAAGGTTTGATAAAGTTATAGAGTTTCCAGAACCTTCTGATACACTTAGAAAGAGAATACTTGAAATAATATTGGCAAAAGTTCCGGGTTATTACGATATAGATGAGATAGTTGAGATAACTAAGGGCTTTACTGGAGCAGAGCTTAGGCTTGTGGTTAGAGAAGCTGTACTCAAAGCTTTGCTTGAGGGGAGAAAGGAGATAAAGCAGGAAGACTTGAAAAGGGCTGTTGAAGATGTTAAGAACAGATTGAGATTTAGGGAGACGTAAAATTTTTTATCACTTCACTTACAATAAGAATTGAGCGGGGGTTGCCGAGTCAGGAAAAGGCGCCGGCTTGAGGGGCCGGTCCCGTAGGGGTTCCGGGGTTCAAATCCCCGCCCCCGCATATTCTTTATTAAGTTTATCTCCTACTCCAAACAATGAAAGTAATGGTCTGTGGATCTATAGGTTACGGATACAAAGAAGAGATAAAGAGAGTTCAGGAGATTTTGAAGAGGGAGGGTTTTGAAGTTCTTGATCAATTCGAATACGATTACAGTCAAATCGATGATTTTAGAAATAAAAATGAAATTTGTAGGGAAATAGTTAGAAGGGATTTGGAGCTTTGCGAAAAAGCTGAAGTTATAGTTTTGATTGTTAAACAACCAAGCTTCGGTGCTATGGCTGAAGTTGTAATTTCAGCTATGAAAGGCAAACCAATAATAGCATTCTGTCCTGAAAATGTCAGATCTCCTTGGCCAATATATTTTGCAAGCAAGGTCGTCAGAAGTGAGGATGAACTTGTCAAAGCCCTTAAGAGTCTGAAATTAAAAAGAATAAGAACTATACCTAATGTATACTGTAAGCATGAGGCAGAATTTGTATACGATAAGTTTACGTGCATATGCCCAGTAACTGGAAGGAGGGATTATGGAGTTGTTAAAATTAGATACAAACCGAAAGATAAAATTTTAGAATACGAATCACTTGACAACTATTTCAAATCATTTTCAGATAAAAAATTGCATCACGAAGCTGTTATCTGCAAAATATTTGAAGATTTAATGAACGTTTTGGAGCCTGAGGAGTTGGAAGTTGGAATAGAGTTTGAGGAGAGAAGTGGTATTAAGGCTACTGTCAGAAAGGTGAAAAAATGAGTCATGACGAAGATCACGTTAGAAGGGTTATGAAGTTAGCTGTTTACATTGCAAAGAAAGAAGGTGCAGATATAGAAATAGTTAGAAAGGCTGCTGAACTTCATGACATTGCAAGAGATAAGCCTAATCATGCAGTGGAATCTGCAAATCTTGCAAGGGAGATTTTAAGGAAAGAAGGTTACAATGATGATTTCATAGAAAAAGTAGTACATTGTATCGAGTCTCATTCCTTTTCTTCAGGTGTTAAACCAAAAACGCTTGAAGCTAAGGTTTTGAGCGATGCTGACAAGTTAGATGCCATCGGTGCCATAGGAATTGCAAGGGCTTTTATATTCAGTTGTGAAAGAAAAAGGAGTATAGAAGATACACTGAGACATTTTGAGGAAAAACTTCTCAGGCTTAAGGATTGTTTATATACGAGAACTGCTAAAGAGATTGCAAAGGAAAGACATGAGTTTCTTGTAAGATTTTATGAACAGATAAAAAATGAGTTAGAATTTGTCGAAAAATTATGAAGATCTTAAAATTTTGCTTGAGTTTGTTACCTCTAATGATAACTTCTGGTATGTTCTATTCAGTAATACCAATCTACATTTCGAAAGAACTGCATGCAAGTGAAACTATAGTTGGTTCTCTCTTTACTACTGGTGCTTTGGTAGGTGCTTTTGTTTCAATCATTGTAGGAAAAATTTCGGACAAAATAGGTAGAAAAAGCATGATAGTTCTATCTCAGGTGTTATTTGGACTTGTAACACTCTTTTATTCCATAATTAGCGACTACTTGTTTGCATATCCCATTCACATTCTTGAAGGCTTTGCTTGGGCCACCTTAGGTGTAAGTGCTCCAGCTTACATTGCTGATGTTAGTGAAAGGAGAGGAGAAAGTTTGGGCATTTATAACACTATAGTACATATCGGATGGGTCATTGGGCCATTATTGGGTGGTTTTTTGGCTGAGTTCATAGGTTTTAGATTTATGTTGAGGATTGCATTTGTTATGATAATACTTGGATTGATCTTATCTGT
>CAZKQI010000018.1:0-20066 GCA_964554855.1 uncultured archaeon
AAAAGTTCAAATCCCAATTTCTTAGCTTTAGATTTTATCCTTTCGTTCTCTTCAGAAAGTGCAAAAACAATCCTCAACCTTCTATTTACAAATATTGGATTCTTCTTCAAATCTTCTATTTTCTCAGCAATCTTTTCCATCTTTTTCATAGCCTTTTTTCCATCCGTTTCAATTTCAGCTATTATGACATCTTTCTCCCTTATTATCACTAAATCAGGCCTAAAACCAATTTTTGATATCCCAGTTCCTCCAGATTCTATATAAACATTACCTCCAAAGTATTCTATCAACTTCTTTCTAATGTAACTGTGCCTAAATCCCTCAGATCCAACCTTTTCACCATGTAAAGCAATCTTCAGGCTTTCTATTGCATCTTCAACAGCTTTACTCTTCAAATTTTTGTTTATATCTTCAAGCTCCCTCAAAATTCTCTTCAACCTTTCATCGATCTGCATCTTCTCACAATCTTATCTAAAATTAAAAGAGCTTGAATTGGAGTTATATTGTTTACATCTATATTTGAAATCTCCTCTATCAAACTTTTATCTATTTCAGTATCTAAGGATTTGTAAACCTCGTAAGCTCTCTCTACAACCTCCTTAGGTAGGACAAGCTCTGCAATCTTTATACCGTAACTCTCTCTGCAAGCTCCCCTCTTTATCTTTCTATCGAACTCCAAAGTTTCTCCCTCTAAAATTCGGAAGTGGTAGTTCTTAACGCTCTCAAAAACATTTTCAAGTTCTGAAAGCTCATGATAGTGTGTTGCAAATAGTGTTTTAGCTCCAATCCTGTGTATGTATTCAATTATCGACCATGCTAAGCTAAGTCCATCCTTGGTTCCAGTACTCTTACCAACCTCATCGAGCAGAATAAGACTTTTCTTTGTTGCATTCCTCAATATCTGTCCAATTTCCTCTATTTCAACCATAAAACTGCTGTATCCTCTCGTTATGTCATCAACAGTTCCAATCCTTGTAAAAATTCTATCTACAACACCTATAACTGCATATTTTGCTGGAACAAAGCAACCTATCTGAGCCATTATTGTTATGAGTGCAGTCATTCTCAGATATGTTGATTTTCCAGCCATGTTCGGACCAGTTATTATCAGAATTCTGCTGTCCTTTGTAAGTTTTACATCGTTAGGTACGAACTTAGTTGTCAGTTCTACTGTCGGATGCCTACCATCTTTAATTATTATTTCATTTCCATCATTTACCTTCGGTTTGGTATAATTGTAGAGAACAGAAACCTCTGCAAATGTTGAAATTACATCTAGCTCAGCAATCTTGTAGGCACAATCTCTTATATCATCAACCCTCTTAGCTACTTCCTCCCTAACTTCATTGAACAATTCGTATTCCAATGTCTTTATCTTCTCATCGCAAGCCAGAATTTTCTCCTCTATATCCTCAAGCTCAGGAATTGTGTATCTCTCAGCATTTACAAGAGTTTGCTTCCTCCTATAATGTTTTGGAACTAAGTTAAGCTTTGATTTTGGTATCTCTATGTAGTAACCCATTACCGTGTTATATCCAACTTTTAGCTTCTCTATTCCAGTCAATCTCCTTTCTTTTTCCTCTAAATCCCTTATAAATTTTTCATGATTTCTCTTTATTTCTCTAAGTTCATCAAGTTCTTTTGAATAATTATTCCTTATTATTCCTCCCTCTTTCAAATTTAGAGGTGGATTATCAACTATTGCCCTATCTATCAAATCAACAACATCTTTCAAGGCCTTTAAACCTTCAACAATTTCTCTCAACTTCCTTGATTTAAAGCTGAAATCTTTTATTCTCTCAACGGCTTTCAATGAATTTTTCAATGCTACCAAATCTCTTGCATTTGCCCTTCTGTACTCAACCCTACTAACTATTCTTTCAAGATCATAAATATCATTTAAAATTTCTCTTAAGCTCAGTCTTAGAAAGCTTTTCTCGTAAAGTTCTTCTACAGCTTCAATTCTACTCTCTATCTCGTCAATATTTAAAAGGGGTCTCTGAAGCCACCTTTTCAGCAATCTGCTACCCATTGCAGTTAAAGTTTTATCCAGAACTTCCATGAGTGTCCCTCTCCTACTTCCATCAATTAGATTCCTGAATATCTCCAAGTTCTTCAGTGTTGTTGAATCGAGTATCATGTAATCCCTGCTTATGTATTTCTGAAGCCTTATGGAAAGCTCTTTAACAAGCAGATTATCTTTGACGTATTTCAAAGCGGAACCACAAGCCCTTATACATTCCTCTTCCAAATCCAACCTATCGAAATCTTGGACACACTCCCTAAGTATTTCTAAACAATCCTTTAGAGTGTAGTAATCTATGCTTAATTTATGGACAACATTTACATTCTTCTTTACTTCATCAATATTTTCGAAACTTTCAGGAATTATGCATTCCACTGGAGAGAACTTCAAAATTTCAGCAATTAAATCATCAAAGCTTTCTAAAGCAGTTGTCAAAAATTCTCCCGTAGAAACATCTATGAAGGCAACACCGTATATCCTCCCCTTGTATATTGACATTAAATAATTATTTTCCTTTGTTAGTAGCTCCTCTTCTATAAGAGTTCCTGGAGTTATAACCCTTACAACTTCCCTCCTAACCAAACCCTTAGCTTTTGATGGATCTTCAACCTGCTCGCATATTGCAACCTTGTAGCCCTTCTCTATCAACCTCTTAATGTACGGAAATACAGCATGATGCGGAACTCCTGCCATTGGATGTTTCTTGTCCCTTGAAGTTAGAACAATTCCCAATTCTTGTGATGCAATCTTTGCATCTTCATCAAAAAGTTCGTAGAAATCGCCAACTCTGAAGAATAATAATGCATCTTTATATCTCTCCTTTATTCTATAATACTGTCTCATCATGGGTGTTTCACTCATTCTAAATGGATTCTGTAGATGGTGTATAAAATATCGTTGATTTTAAGAATATTTTTATAATTTTAGAGTCATTCTAAGCCATCTACCAAAGATTCCTCTCAAATCAAATCCAAACTTCCTGTAAAAATTTATAGCCCTATGATTGCTAACTCCAACCCATAACTCAACAGTACTTTTATCCCTTTCTCTAGCATATTCCAAAGCCTTCTTCATTAGAGCTTTTCCAATTCCTCTTCCTTGCCAATTGGGATGAACTACTATTTCATGTATTTCTGCAACTTCATCATTTTCGAAAACGCTAAACCAATTGCAGTCACATGCAATGAATCCAACTGGTATATCCAAGATGTATGTAAAGAAACCGTTCTGATCCCTCCTTAGAAGCCACCTGAAATACCACTTCACATCTCTTCTATTTGTATATGCATATTCCTCCAATCCCTTGTAAGCCTGAATGTAAACTTCAACAAAGTATTTCTCATAATTCTTTGTAACCCTTTTTATCATTGAAACATAGCAATACCGTATGTTAATCAAATTTTTCAAAAACACATACTGCAATCTTTGAATATGGATCCATTGAAATTACTTAAAGAGCTTGTTGAGATCGAGTCAGAATCGGGTAAGGAGGAAGAAATTTTAAGTTACCTCATTGATGTTCTATATGAGTTTGAACCAACTATTTTCGAAAAGTACAACACGAAAAATATACTAATAAATCAGAATTCGGACTTTTGGATTGTAACACATGTGGATACAATTCCTGTGAAGAGGAAGTTTGAGTTCGATGGATTTTATGTATATGGAACGGGTTGTTGCGATGCTAAGGCGAGTATAACTGCAATAATATTGGCCTTAAATGAGATAGAAGAATTGAAATTTGGTGTTGCATTGCTTTCGGATGAAGAGGAAGGAGGATTGGGTTCAAAGGCAGTTGTTGAGGAGTTTAAGGGAAGGAAGGCAATAATTATGGAACCAACTGAGCTTAGAATTGCAAAAAGACATTATGGCTGTTTAGAAATAGATGTCGAATTTTCGGGTTTATCTGCACATGGAGCTTATCCTGATAGAGGTGTTAATGCAATAGAAAAGGCCATGAAATTTGTGGAGGAATTGAAGGGAAAGGGGTTATGTTTAATTCAGAGGATTGAGGGGGGAAGTTATGAATACGTAGTTCCTAATAAATGCTCTATGAGACTTGATTTTGTAATTCCTCCAGAAGTTGATGTCAATGCTTTTGAAAGACATATTTTAGAGATTTTGAGGGGAGAAAATTGTAGAACTATTGAAAAGGCTCAAGGTTTTGTAAGTGGTAATGTTGTAGATGTACTGGAAATTGCTTTAGATAAAGTGGGATTGCCAGTTAGATATGGTGAAATGAGGTCTTGGACGGATGCAATAAATTTTAAGGAAGCTGGCTGGGATGTTGTTGTTTTTGGTCCAGGAGAGTTACATCTCTGTCATACAGAGAGAGAAAGAATAAAAATTGATGAAATAATAAAGGCTAAGGATGTCTTGGTTGCTTTGAATGATGTCATTCAAAGTAATTTGTAACATCATAAGTTTTCTTGTATATTTCACTCTTCATCATACTTTCAATGAACTCCTTAGTCCTAACGTACTTATCTTTCTTATAACTCCATTCTGGATGTAATTTTTTCCACTCCTCCCAACTATAGCTGTACTCAGACTGAATCTTATCTCTATAAAACTCTGGAATTACGTTGAAAGCACAGAAGGGAACAACTCTTCCATCTGGCATACCGTAATGTATTACACATCTTTCAGTCCTTTCTACATCGTAGTTGTATTCATCTTGGAAATGCATCATACCTAAGAATAAAGTCTTTTTGTGGAATTCACCTAGAGCATTGTAATTTCCATGAAGGAAAACATTTTTTATAAGACTTAGGACTTTCAAACTTTTCGGAGCTTTAGATTCGTCATAGAATTTCCTTATGAACTTGATGATTAGATCTGCTGAAATTTTAATTCTATCAAATTTCTCATAGTATCGAACTAACTTAGAAACTGTATCATATATAGAAGATTTTCCAGCCTCATTTCTCTCTTCATATATCTCCTTAGCTTTCTCTGTCAAATATTCTATAAAGCCATCAACATCTATGAACCTCGTTATTGGAATAACTTTCTCACCATCCAAGAATACGTAAGTTGCACATCCACATGCAAAATGAGATGTCATATAGTAACGTTTATTCAAAAAGACATCGAAGAATTTTGCTATGTATCCAGCTACTGGCACTGGATACCAATCCTCCATTGCTATAGCTCCATTGGTTTGATCTTCTATGAGCTTTAAAGCTCTTGGAATTGTTATCCTGAACATTGCCCTTTCCTCTTTCGGAACTCTTCCTACCATTGAAATTGGCTGGATGTTTACTCCTCTAACAATATCCATGTGATTCAGACCGAAGTTTATTATCTTTCCAAGTTCAGAATCGTTTATATTCCTTATCAAAGTTGGGACAAGAACCAAACCAGGCCCATTCACATCTCTTATATTCTTGAATATCAAAGGAATCTCCCAATGATTCTTCCAGTTAGTTAAAGGAGTTACACCATCAAAGCTTAGGTAGATAGTATTTACTCCAGCATCTCTTATCCTTCTAACAAAATCAACATCGAAAGCAAGTCTTATACCGTCAGTATTAAGTTGAACATGGTCATATCCTTCTTCTTTTGCAATCTTAATTATTTCTATAATATCATCTCTCAAAGTTGGCTCTCCTCCTGTTATTTGTACGGCATTGCAAGATGGTTTTTCCTCCTTAGCCCTTCTAAGCATCAATCTGATCTGATCCAAAGTTGGCTCGTAGATAGGTTGCCCTTCTTTAGCATAGAAGAAGCAGTTGCTCACCAAAATTCCATCCGAAACTACGAAGCTGTGGTGCTCGTTTTTAACTTGTAGATCGTAGACGTAACCTTCATAATCCTCGAATTCAATATCAACTATTTCATCTATGATGTAATCTCCGATTTTTTCGATCCTTGTATGTCTCCTTTTACCCAAATTTCTCAGTTTGTCTAAATGATTATCTCTTAAATCTACGAGACTTACCAACTTTACCAAATCATTTCCATCAATGTAAAGCTTGTATAAGTCATAGTTGGCACCTTTAACTTTTTCCTTTTCAACTTCATGAATTCTGGCAAAGATATCCAGCGATGCCAAGAGATAAAGAATATCTCTTATCAAGTCTCTCGAAACACTAGCGTATCCTACGCTCAAATGTCTCTTACCTTTTACAACATATCCATCGCCGTTTAACAATCCGCTAAGTAGGAATAATCTCAATTCAAGCGGTAGGTCTAGGAATATTCTTGGCAATCTCTTGTTCTTAGCACCTTCGGGAATTCCTAAGACGTATTTAAATAGCAGTCTGATTAACCTACTTCCAACAACCAACTGCTTAGCTTTACCGTCTGCTTCAAGCACACTGTGCGGTAAATTCAGATTATGCACAATTTCAAACAACTCTTTCTCTACATCTTTTTTGCCGAATGTAATTCTAACATCTTTGTTGGTGTAGTATCCATCCGAGACAAAGTATCCAACAAGTTTTGAAAACTCTGGTGTAATCACGAAGTTCGATGGTATAGTATACCTTGTAGCGTCTCGTCCAATCTCATAGCTACCATCAAGATCGATTTCGTAAAAAACGCTCAATGGAATTGATCCTCTTTGTCTCCAGCTGTAAACTATACTTCCATACCTCTTTGACAATCTCGTACTGACGTTCACACCTCTAACAAACGTCCTCATTTTTTCTTCTGCGGGTAAAGCTTTGAATTCTTTCAGCAAGTTTAAACTCCTCAGGTTTCCGTTTATATTAAATCTCACCAAAGACAAGACCTTATCTCCAACACTAATCCTACCTGCCTCCTTCTTTAATAGTGTTCCATCCTGATAGACGAATATTTTATGTTCGGGCGTAACTCTTAGAATTCTACCAGTTTTTGTCTTTATCCTTACAATCTTACCTTTGTAAAACCTCTTAAACAATTTCTCAACCTTGCACCATTCCGCTTTAAAATCTTTGAATGATAGAACTTCTAAACCATCAACAATGGCAAATCTTCCCCTGATTCCATCTATCTCAACTTCGTGATCAAATCTGCAATCTTTTGCTAACTCCTTGAATTTCAGAAGTCTAATCTTGCCATCCTTCTTGATTGGAATTTCTTCATACTCTGGAAGGCAATACCAACAACTTAAATTACAACGATTTGTGGCAACAATATTTAGAAGACATGTATGTGAATAATGTCTTCTACACAAACCGCAATCGAATGGACAGTTAGCTCCACTCTTTTCAATATGATAATTTTCCAAAACCTTCTCTCTGAACTGCCATTTTCTAAATCTTTCATAGGTATCTAAATCTTCATAATAGAGTTCAGTTATCAAGCCTTCTGGACACCTTTTAGTTATCCAAACTTTACCATCCTTTTCCCAAACTACTGCAGGAACAACTTTCCTACTTTCTGGGCAAAGTGATTTCGTTCTATGAGGGAGAGGTTTACCGTAACCTACACTGGCATTCTTCAATAGCTTTTCGAATTCCTCTTCTGTTAATTCGGGATAGTTAACTAAATTTTCATCCTTAATATTCTTTATAAGGTACTTAAATTCCTTCGCTCCCGTCGGAATGCCAGTGTAAACAAAATCCATAAAACTTGAACATACCAATAGCATAAAGTTTTTTCCAATATTCAACTGATCAAATCTTTAATTATCACATAAACTGCAGAATCTACTTCGTCCTTGACATCAAAATAAACCTTCTCACCCTTCAAAGCTTTCAATATTGCCTTACCTCTCTCACTGCAATCAACATTACTAATTTCTTTCTTTATTCCAAAGTAAACCTTACCTATAACACTCTTCAGAATAAAAATATCTCCCGCAACATCTTTCAAGTTTAAATTATTGGCAAACTCCTCAGCCTTATCAAATGCATGCATGTAGTTTATTGCATTCATACCAAAGTTTCTAAAAACAAGAAATCCTAAAGCACCAGCCTTCAAATAATAATTCATAGCTTCATTATTTCCTTCTCTCTCCAAAACCTTAGCTTTGAGGAAGTAGTATTTTGCCTTCAAATCTGGTGGCATATCACTTACTTTTTCAAGCATCGAAAGCATATCTTTAGCCTTATCAAAATTTTGAGTAGATATATAGAGTGATGAGAGATTGTTTAAAGCTGTAGTGAAACCTTCAATATCATCCAGTTCGTTATAAATTCTTAAAGCTTCCATATAGAATTTTTCTGCCCTTTCAAATTTCTTTGCTCTTGAATATACATAACCTAAATTATTTACAATACTTGCAACAGTTCTCAATTTCTCTCTATCTTTTTTAGATTGTTCAATCCTTAAGACATCCATTAAACAGCTCTCAGCCTTCTCATAATCACCTAAATCCAAGTAGAGTGAGGATAGAATTAGTAAAGATTTCTCTGCAATATCATCATACTTTCCGATCGCTCTACTTAGTATGTCTTTCAATTCCTCTTCAGCCTTCTTGTAATCACCTCTAACATAATGAAGATTTGCCAGATTCAGTAGCGCACCCAAATATCTTCTATCTTTTTCATCGTAAAACCTTAAAACCTGCCTATAATAATGTTCAGCTTCTCTATACTTTTTTAATACCATATAAAGGTTTCCCAATGTCCCTAAAAGTCTATCTTCTTCCTTAACCTTGCCCAAAAGCTTCTCACCTACAAATATAAGCTTTTCAACACATCTATGTCTTCCATATATTTCGTTGGCACATCTCATAAACAGTTGAAATGCATTCTCGTAATCTTGTATCATGACATGATGATAAGCTCTTTCAGCCATTATTTCAATATTTTCTTCAAAATAAGAATAATATTCAATAGCTTTCCTATGATAGGATTCCTTATTCTCCCATACCAAATCTCTCAGAGTTTCATCAATTAAGATGTAATCTCCTCTAAGCTCTACCAATCCCAATTCAATAAAATCTTTGAGAGCTTCAATATCATATACCTTCTTAGCAATATTGATATTAATTGGCAAATCAATTACAGCCAATTCCTTCAAAACCTTAAGATTTGAGAACTTTTTGCTTAAAACATTCAATAATTTTTCTCTTATCTTTTTCTCAAAATCAATTTCACCTTCCTTAACTACCTTAATATAATCCAAAACTTCATTGGCACCCAAGATTTTAGCTAACTTTTCGTAATTCATGCAGGACTTAGGATAATGTGTTCAAGAATGTTACGCTCTGAAAACAATTCCTGCATAACCTACAACCTCGCTCATGGGTTCAAAATCTCCGCTTGTTGAATAATCAACCAGCTCAGCAAATCCGTTGTAGTTCTTCACATACATAATTGCTACAGCTATTGCACCGTAACCGCAAACACTAGCCTGCATCCTGTAAATAGTATCATAAAATTTCGAAACATCCATAGAAAGTATTGCCTCTATTACGACTCTATCCCTCTTTCTGCACTCCTCATCTGGTAAATAATGATGCATGTCTGAAGATGCAATAACAACTATGTCTTTACCAGTTTCTTCTTTAGCTGTAATTATCTCTTCAGAAACTTCCTTAGCAGTTTCCTCATCCTGCATTCCCAAACATATTGGAACAATCTTAAAACTTCTACCTGAATTTATGTACTGTAAGAATGGAACCTGTACTTCTAAAGAGTGTTCGTATCTGTGTGCAGTTTCATCCAAATCTATTATCTTTTTAGGTAGAGCCTCAACAAATTCCTTATCAACTTCAACTTCTCCCAAAGGGGTCAACCATTTATCTGTTGATAGAGCAACTGGTGAACCATAACCCGTATGATTTGGCCCAACTATTACATACGTTTCAACATGTGGTATTAAAGAGTAAACTCTTCCAGCTGTCCTGCCAGAGTAAATATATCCTGCATGGGGTGAAATGCAGGCTATGATTGAATCATCTGGATGATGATCTACAAATTCTCCAATCATTGCTAAAAGTGATTCTCTACTGGAAGGATAGAACATTCCAGCCACTGCAGGTTTTCTCATAAATTTATTTAAAGCTAAGAAGATATAAATTTGATGCTAAGTGAAGAGGGTAAGAAGAGAGCCAAATGGATTTTGAAAAGAGCCAATATGATAGATGAAGATGGAATTGAGCCAGAATTTGAGCCGGAATATCTAAGCGATGAAGAAATAGAATTATTTGATGAAGTTGAGTATGCATTAAACGTTGATTACGAAATGGGATATAGCGTTGCCATTAAAGCAATCAAAAGTTTGATTAAATTGAAAAGATACAGAAGTGCCCTTTACGTTTGCGATATGATAAACGATGAGATAATGAGGAGATCAATTCTTAAAGATGGAATGGTTTACTACGAAAGCATAGGCGACTTTAGATTGGCTTACGAGTTTGCAGAAATGTTGGGAGATGAGAGGAAAGATGTTTACAAAAAGCTGTACGAACTCTATCTCAAAGTTCGCTAAAAAATTTTAAGGGTGTAATTGTATGCCTAAAATTAAATTCTTTGCAAGATTTAGAGAGAGGATAGGTGTTGATGTTATCAATTTGGATGTGGATGGTGTTAGCTTAAAGGATATTGTAGAGATGATTGCAAGAGATCATCCTGAAGTAAAAGAATTCATTGAGGAGGGATTTTTGGCCGTAAACCATAGGATAGTAAATGATATGAAATTAATTGTAAAGAAGAATGATGAAATTGCATTTTTACCTAAGTTCTCGGGTGGTTGATATGATAAAAATTCAGAAAGAAGATTTTTCTGTAGAAAAAGAAATTGAAGAGATGAAGAATAGATCAAGGAACATAGGTGCTGTTGTAACATTTTTGGGTGTGGCAAGGGAATTTTCGAGGGGAAGGAGAGTAATGGAACTGGAATACGAAATTTATGATGAAATGGCAATTAAAACGCTTGAAGAGATTAGGAAGGAAGCTATGGAAAAATTTAAAGTTATTGACATTTTTATAATTCATAGATATGGTAGAATAAAAATTAATGAAAACATAATTTTAATTGTAGTAGGTGCTATGCATAGAAAGGAAGCCTTTGAAGCTTGCATGTTTTGTATAGACGAAATTAAAAAGAGAGCACCAATATGGAAGAAGGAGAAAACTAAAAATGGAAATTTCTGGGTTGATTAAAAGACATGTAAGATTAAAATTGTAGCTCAAACTTTAAATAGTCATCTTCTATCTTTTGCATGGGTCAGACAATATCTGAAAAGATATTCTCAAGAGCTTGTGGTAGGGAAGTTAAGGCTGGAGAATACGTTTTTGCTCCAGTTGATTTGGCTATGGCCAACGATATAACAGCACCATTAGCTATTAAAGCTTTTCGGGAAATAAAAGGAGAAGGAGTATTTGATCCAAAAAAGATAGTTATATCACTTGATCATCAGTCTCCAGCAGATAGTGTTACTGCAGCCGAAAATCACAAGATGCTTAGAGAGTTTGCTAAAAAAGAAGGTGTTATATTTTACGATGTTTGTGAAGGGATTGCACATCAAATAATGGTAGAAAATCATGTTTTACCTGGAATGCTCGTAGTTGGGGCAGATTCACATACATGCACATATGGAGCTTTGGGATGTTTTGCAACTGGCATAGGTTCAACTGATATGGGATGTGTCTTTGCAAGTGGAAAACTTTGGTTTAAGGTTCCTGAGACGATAAGGTTTGAAGTTGAGGGTAGATTGAGTAAGCATGTATATGGAAAGGATATAATATTAAAGCTTATTGGAATTGTTTCGGCTAAAGGTGCCACTTACAAGGCTTGTGAGTTTGGTGGAAAAGTAATAAGAAAGCTCAACATTAGTGAAAGGCTTACAATTTGTAATATGGCAGTTGAGATGGGCGGAAAGACTGGAATCATTGAGCCAGATAGAATTACCTTTGAATATCTGAAGGAGATGGGAAGAGAATTTGATATAGATTTGAAGAGTGATGAAGATGCAAATTATGAAAAGGTATTTGAGTTAGATGTAACTGGAATGTCTCCTCAAGTTGCAAAACCTCATAGGGTTGATAACGTTGTAGATGTTGAGGAGGTTGAAGGTGTAAAGGTTGATCAGATTTTCATAGGTTCTTGCACTAACGGTAGGTATGAGGATTTGAAGATTGCTTCCGAAATACTTGAAGGTGAGAAGATTGCCAAGGATGTTAGACTTATAGTGATTCCAGCAAGCAAAAGGGTTTACATAAGGGCTTTGAAGGATGGAATAATAGAGAAGTTGGTTGATGCTGGTGCAATAGTGGAATTTCCATGTTGTGGTCCTTGTATGGGAGGTAGCTTTGGATTGATTGCTAGTGATGAAATAAGTCTATCAACTTCGAACAGAAATTTTGTGGGTAGGCAGGGAAGTCCAAAGGGCATGATATACTTGTGTTCACCAGCAACAGCATCAGCTTCAGCCATATACGGTGAAATAACGGATCCCAGAAAAATATGAGGATTTGGGTAGGTATAGACGACACTGATTCAAGAAAGGGAATGTGTACAACTTATTTAGCAACATTGATGATAGAAAGATTTGAGAATGAAGGTGTTGGAAATCTTTTAGGATTTCCACGACTGATAAGATTGAATCCTACAATACCTTACAAAACAAGAGGAAATGGTGCAGTTTCATTTCTCTTAGAGATTGAAGAAGAAAAGAAAGATGAATTGATTGATATTGCACGGGAAATTGTAGAAGATTATGCTGAACTTAAAGAAGAAAACACAAATCCTGGTGTTGTTTTTGTTGATGAAAGTAGTGAAGTTATGAACTATCTCCATAAATATGCTTTAAAGGTCGTTAGGGATGTTGTAAGCTTAGATACTGCTCTATTCATAATTGGAAAGTTTATGATACCTCATTTAAAGTTCAAGAAAGGAAGGGGTTTGATAGGTGCTTTGGCTTCTGTAGGTTTGGAACTTGAAGATAGAACTATTGAAGTTTTAGCATACAGAAAGCCTGAAAGATTTGGTTTGCCAAGAGAATACGATGAGGAATCTTTCTACGATGCTGACTGGGAAACTTATCCCTTGACTTGGGATACTGTAGATTGGATGAATGAAAGAGTCGTTGCAGTTCCAAATTCACCAGATCCAGTTTTATTTGGAATAAGAGGTGATGATTTTAAAGCTGTAATGAAAGCTTTCAGAATTGTCAAAACTGAGCCAATAGACAAATACATGATATTTATAACGAATCAGGGGACAGATATGCATTTAATTCATGAAAGAGATGTTGAAAGATTGGAGGACTATCACTCTTACATTTTGAAGGGAGTTGTTTGTGTAGAGCCCTATGAGATAACTGGTGGTCACATTTTTTTCCACATAGAAACAAGGTTTGGAGAGGTTAAATGTGCAGCATTCGAACCTACAAAGCAATTCAGAAGTATAGTGAGAGAGCTTAGAAAAGGTGATTTGGTTGAAGTTTACGGATCTATGAAAAAGAATACGATAAACCTTGAAAAAATAAACGTTTTGAAAGTTGCTGAAGTATGGATAGATGAAAATCCAATATGTCCAATTTGTGGTAAGAGAATGGAATCTGCTGGAAGAAATAAGGGTTTTAGATGTAAGAAATGCAAGACAAGAGCTTTTGAAAAGGTTAGGAAAAAGGTGGATAGATACTTAGATACAGGTTTTTATGAAGTTCCTCCATGTGCAAGAAGGCATATTTCAAAACCTCTCATCAGAATGAAAAATAAAAGACACATATTTAGATGATCTCAGTTATATCCCTTATTAGAACTATATCTACTTCATCACCTTCTTCATAACCTTCTACCTCCTCTGGAACAACTAAAATACCATTGGCTTTAATCATCGACGTTAAAATACCAGAGCCAGATGTCATCAGTGGTTCGGCAAAACCATCTTTGTAAATTACTCTGGCAAAAGTTCTTACTCCAGCTTTCGAAGGAATCCTTCTTCTCAACCTTGCCTTAACAACTTCTCCCTTTTTTCTCAAAACCTTAACACCTGTAATTTTTGCTAAGATGTATGGAAATATCAATTCAAATCCAATTATGCATGCCACTGGAAATCCTGAAAGCATTAGTATTGGCTTTCCATTCACAACACCTAAACCAGTTGGCATACCTGGTTTTATCGAAATACCGTGAAATATCATCTCACCGATCTCTTTGATAACTTCTGGAATTAGATCTCCCTTACCAACAGATGTTCCTCCAGTTGTGATTACACCATCTCCAATCTCCAATGCTTGAGTTATTGCATATTTTAAATCATCAAAATCATCTCTGACTATTCCATAAATGATTGGATTGCAATTGTATCTTTTCAAAGCACATGAGAGCATGTATGCATTTGAGTTTACAACCTTACCAACTTCCAAATTCTCACCTATATCAACAAGTTCGTTTCCAGTAGAAATTATTACAATCTTTGGCTTTTTTAGGACTCTAACTTTTCTGTAACCCAATGTAGCTAAAATACCTATATCCTGAGGTTGCAGAATTTCACCATTCCTTAAAACAACTTCACCAGCTTTAAAATCTTCACCCTTCTTCGAAACGTTTTCAAAAGGTAAGACTTGCCTGTAAATGTTCACAAAACCATCTTCTTCATTAGTGTATTCAAGCATAACAACAGCATTTGCATTCTTAGGTAAAGCTGAGCCTGTAGAAACTTTTACAGCCTCACCTCTTTCAATTTCAATTGGTTTTTCGCCCATTTCAATTTCTCCAACCAATTTTAGCTTTACTGGATTATTTAAGCTAGCACCAAATGTATCTTCAGCAAGGACAGCATAACCATCTACAGCACTCCTATCGAAATGAGGGAAATCAAATTTTGCAACCACATCTTCTGCAAGGATTCTTCCGCAAGCATACTCTATTGGAACTCTTTCAGTATCAACTCTCTTGAATTTGCAACTTTCGAGTTTTTCTATTGCCTCTTTTACAAAAATCCTCTCTTTAAACCCCTTAAGCCTTACCACATCTCAAGTTAGCTAATGTTATAAAAACAGTTACCCAATTTAAATTATGAGAATTGAACTCGTATTCATGGGAATAGCTTTGATAATGATAGGAATGGCATTGATGACAATTTCATCAAATTTCGAATATGGGGGAGTTATAATAATTGGACCATTTCCAATAGTATTCGGTAGTTCACTCAATATGGTTTTGTTTGGAATAATTTTAGCAGTTATACTGATACTGTTAACATTAATTTTGGTGAGGTGGTGATATGTTGGAGTTGATAGCATTAGCTATAATAATTCTTGGCTTTATCTTGATAATATTGGGTGTATTAACTGGTTACAAAAAATTTGAAGAAGATTTTGAGGAGGAAAAAGCTAAAAGAGATGTTAAGGCTGGAGGAGTAATACTCATAGGGCCAATTCCAATAGTTTTCGGTGAGTCGAGATATGCCGTTTACGCCTTAATACTTACGATAGTATTAATGGTAATGGCTATAATCTTCATGTTCAGTCTTAGGATATGATTGAGAGAAGGATTGTCTATTTCGAAAGACCTGGATACAATAATACAATGGATACACTAAGGCTTGCAGTGGAGAGATGTGAGGAGCTTGGAATTAATTATCTGGTAGTTGCATCATCTAGCGGAGAGACAGCTATGAATGCTTACGATTTAGTAAAGGATAAAGAAATTGAAATGGTGGTTGTAACATATCATACGGGATTTTATGAGGAGGGAGTTAACTCCATGAAGCCAGAAATAGAGGAATTTCTTAGAAAAAATAATGTTAAAATAGTAAGGCAGAGTCACGTTTTATCTGGCTTGGAGAGGAGCTTCACGAGGAAATTTGGTGGTTTGTCGAGGACGGAAGCTGTTGCAGAATCTCTAAGAGCTTTGTTTGGACATGGCTTGAAGGTTTGTGTTGAGATAACGATAATGGCTGCTGATAGTGGTGCAATCCCGATTGAGGAAGTTGTAGCAGTTGGAGGGAGGAGTAGGGGAGCAGATACAGCTGTAGTGATAAGACCTGCACATATGAACAACTTCTTTGACATGCAGATTAAGGAGATAATATGCATGCCGAGAGAAAAGCGTTAAGGTTTTTCGAGGAGATAGTATCTCTCCTTCAAATCTCTTGAATCCTTTACCTTCAAAATTTTTAAACTCAGAAAATCCAATTCCTCCTTCCTCAATCCAGTCTTCATGATAAATAGTATTTTTCCTTTTGGCTTTAGTATTGGAATAAATCTTAGAGTTGCTTTCAAAGCTGAAATTGGCTCTAAAGTTAGATCACTTAGTATTAAGTCAAGAGGTTCAAGCTTGCTCAAATCGAATTTGAAGGCATCATCTATGAAAATCTTAACGTTATCTCTTGAACTCTCAATTCTCTTCAGTTCTTTCTCAAATTCTCTACTGTATTCAATTCCGTAAACTTTTCTTGCCTTTTCACTTGCATAAAGTAAGAAACCACCAGCACTACTTCCCAAATCTAAAACTACATAATCTTCTTTAATGATATTCCACTCCTCATCAAGCTCCTTTAATTTCCAGTAACCTCTTGGCTTCTCCTCTTGCAAAATAACTATTTCTGCATCTGGATTGACATCAAGAGATGGTTTTTTAACAATCTTACCGTTTACAATGACAAATCCCCTTCTTATAGCTTCCTTAGCTTTCTGCCTTGTTGAGAAATATCCCTTCAATACCAACAGTTTATCAATTCTCATTCAAGTATGTAGGATGATAATGAAAATACAGATAAAGATATCGCTAATGTTTCCAGTAGTAATGTAATTAAATCGAATCTTAGAAGAGGGATTATTATTGGCAGTGTAAATATAAAAACTATCATCGGTATCAAGAAACTTCTACCTTCCGAATACATAACCAATGCAGAAGCAAATGCAGAAATTACTGAAATGTGAAATGAAAATATTATGAAGATTGGTATGATTGATAGAAGTGCAAAGCTGTTCGAGAAAATTGAGAGAAGTAATAGCTCCAAAAATCCCTGAAAGAGTATCAGAAGAAATGTAAATGTTGTTTTTGCAAAAAAAATGAGTGAAGGTGATATGGGAACTAACTTCAATCCGTATATAGTTTTCGAGTCCATCTCCCTTATGAAGGAAGTTGTAGATGTAAATATTGCAATGAATAAAACTACAACAAAAAATGATGGAATAATAATTTTCTGAGTAGTTAGGAATGATGCATAGGCTATTAGAAGGGATGATATTGTAACAAATGTTAAAGATGATAAGATTTCAAACTTTCTCCTCAGTTCTATCTTAAAATCCTTAATTATCAGTGAGATCATGTAAAACACCATTTTCAATTTTCAAAACTTTACAGTCCAAATCTGGCTCTGTGGGGCTTGTAAAAATGATTATTCTTTCCTTTGACAATTCTATCATTAAATCTTTCAACTTTTCCTTTCCATTTTCATCCAAACCAGAAAAAGGCTCATCAAACAGAACGATCTTTGGATCGTTTATAAGTGCTCTAACTATGTTGGATCTTTTCTTCCATCCAAAGGATAAATCCTTTACAACAACCTTACCAAACCTTTCAAGTCCAAATACATCGTAAACTTTTTTAGCCAAATCGCTGTATATACCATAAATATTGGAATAAAATTTCAAATTTTCATCGACTGTAAGTTCCTCGTAGAGTACATTTTCATGAAGAAGAACACCCAAAAATTTCTTATAATCTCTATCCTCCTTCAAATCTCTCCCAAAAATCTTAACAACTCCTTTGCTCGGTTTAATTAGACCGCAAATAATCTTCAATAACGTAGACTTACCGCTCCCATTTTCGCCAACTATTGCAATTAAATTTGGCTTCTCAACTTTAAGATTTACATCTTTAAGCACCCAATCCCTTCCAAATCTTTTCCAAACATTGATAAGTTCAATCATTTTAACTCCTTCTTGGAAGGACAACTGCTTTCAACTCTTTTAGCCAAAATAGAGTTGTTTTCTGGATAATACATACCTTCGACAACCACCGTTCCATAACCGCTCACATTGTCTAAATTCACGTATCCATGATAAACAACATTTACTTCGTACATTCCGTCATTAATTTTGAAATATAGATTGCCATTTTCGAAATGAACACTACCTTTCGTAACGTTACCCATAACCACAACACTTCTCACATCTTTAACATCTCTTAGGTCAGATACACTCAAATAGCTCGTTGAATTTAGCATTAGGAATCCTATCAATCCAAATGCAAGTGTCAATGTTAAAACTGGAACGAACTTATTCATGTGTAATGAACCCCCTTCTTGCAATTAAAAATGTTGTAATTACTATTGCAATATAGATTATAAGTGAGAGATAAACTCCCCAATACATTCATTTCACCTCCTCAATTGCATTTCTATAGTAAATTCTTAGTATGAATAAGAATAGGACAAAGGATGTGACAACTCTCAGAGCTAAAAGTAAATGAGATTCAAAGCTTAGAGGTTGGTATATCAGTTGCCTGTGCAAACTTCTGAACATTACAGCGGATATGTAGCTGAGAGGAATTGTTATGTATGCGGATATGCCAAAAATTGCCGAAACGCTTCTAGCTTTTTCAACATCTGGAATAGATGTTCTCAATGCCATATATCCAATGTAAGCTAACAAAGCTGTTAAAGTTGAGGTCTGTCTTGGATCCCAGCTCCAGTAAGAACCCCAAACTTCATTAGCCCAGAGCATACCGCTTACAATTGCCCCCAAACCATATAAAATACCTAAAACAGCTGAACAAAAGGCTATAGTATCGTATTTAACGTTTTCCTTCATTAGATAAGCTAAGCTAAATGCAAATGTTAGGGTGAATGCAATGTACATATTCCAAGCAAGAGGAACATGGATGTAAATAATTCTGTAACTAGTTGCATCAAAGAGTGTAATTTCTGGATAATCACCAAATATTGCCGAATATATTGCAGTTGCAATATCTAAAGCTACTAATACCATTGAAATCATCTTCTCCACCTCATTAAGGATATAATTTCACCAAATATCATCAATGCACATGATATCCATACTAAATTTATTAGAGGAATTCTCTTATAAATTATTAACACTTTTCCACTTGGATTCCACTTTTCAATACTTTCCACTAATTTGATGTAATCGAAATCTGCCATATTTGCTATACATTTAAGTATGTAGGTCTCATTGTTTTCGTATAAGTATTTGCATGTGAACATAAATAGATCAAATGCATGAAAACTTGGAATTACTATATAGTAGTTGTCCAAACCAGCATTTACAACTGTAGGCTCTGAAAATATAAAATCTTTACCGCTTAGAAGCCATGCTAAATTTAATTTAATCTTGCAATCTGCGTATGCATCATTAACTCTTAGCTTTACAATCTCACTACACTCTTCTGGTACTTCAACTCTTCCTATGCTTACCGAACCTGTAGGTTCTCGAAATTCAATTGAGACAAGTTGAAATTTTAAACCATCAACATGAACACCATCTTTATCGACAATAACAGACTTATAATTTGCGTAGTATGCATAAGGCCAACTTATGCTTAAAGCTATAACTAAGAGAGAAATTGATATGTGTATCAATTTTAACTCAATCCTCTCTAATTTTAAAATTGAAATAAAGCTAAACAATACAATTGGTATAATAAAGGAAATTGCTGAATTTACATAAATTGGTGCATCTTCGCACCATTTTATATGTCCCAAAGTTGCTAAGAAAGCTAAGGCAGTTGAAACTATGTAAATAACAGCTAAATATCTTAAATATTTTTTATCAAAGCTTTTTGCTCTACAAATTGGTAAAATAGAGAGTATAGCAACCAAAAAAGGCATATTTACAAAATTGTAGTAATTGACATTAATGTTAACCTTGAAAAGAAGTTGATAGACTAAACCTACAAGGCAAGCGGAGTAACTTCCAAGAAAAGAATAAGTTGCAATGCTCGTAGGTGTTAATTTTGATTCTATCCTAAAATCTTTAATTGCTTTTATCAAAAATGGAAAACCTAGAAGAATTATAACGAATCCAGAAGGGTTTACTGCAAATCCATGTAGTGGAGATATTCCACCTCTCGTAACGAAGGCTGCAAACGCAACGGAAAAACCTGTCAAAGCTAATAGATATCTCTTATTTGAATGAAAATATGCTGTTAAGATCAGCCAGGGCAGAAGTAATGCAGTCTCA
>CAZKQI010000019.1:0-19021 GCA_964554855.1 uncultured archaeon
TACTCTCAACAAATTCCGAAATATTAGGGATTAATTGCTTCGATCTCTCAAGAATTTATCTCTCTTCTTTTAAGCATCTCATATATTTTCGTGAATTGTTCAGGTAATCACCTTCCGATATAACGTTCCATTTGTATCGAGATCAGGAATGAGCTATGAAAATAAGATTATCAAGTCATGCACTAAAGAGGGCTAAAGAAC
This sequence comes from uncultured archaeon, assembly GCA_964554855.1. Lineage (GTDB taxonomy): Archaea > Halobacteriota > Archaeoglobi > Archaeoglobales > Archaeoglobaceae > Archaeoglobus_B. The sequence goes on from CAZKQI010000019.1 coordinate 202, forward strand.
GATCAATTGATCTCAAACAAATAGAAGAGGTTTTGAGAAATCCTACAGAGACCATTGATGTTAAATACGGTAGGAAAGCATCCTATAAACAATATGACGATAAGTTTATAGTTGTGATATTCGAAGAACATGATGACGAAATTGTAGTTGTTACGGTATTAGGAGTAGATGAAGAGAGGTTGAAGAGATATGGTTTCAGTCGAGTTTGATCCAGAGGTTAATGCCCTATACATCCGCTTGAAAGATGGAAGGATCAAAACTTCAGAACCCTTAGCAGATAATATCATCGTCGATTTAGATGAAAATAACGATATTTTAGGCATCGAAATCCTATTACCCGCTAAATCTGAAATCTCTAAGAGATTGGCTAAAGCCTTAATTTCTTAGATTTTTACTTTTTGTCCTAAAAAATTAGAGGGAGAATTTGTCAACAACCCTTGAATACTTAACGAAAACTGCTATCTCGATGAAATAATTAAGCAAACTTTATTTAATAAACACTAACTTACAACATGGACATCTTAATTATAGGTGGTGGAGCTTGTGGCTTAAAAGCTGCTTGTAGAGCGAGGAGGAGAGATGAAGAAGCGAACATAACTGTTGTAGATGCAAGTCCTTACCCTTCTCTCGGTAGATGTGGATTACCATACTATGTGGAAGGACTAGTTCATAACATAGACGATCTAAGAAAAACACTTGCTGGAACTGTTAGGGATGAGAAATACTTCAAAGATGTAAAAAATATTAAAGTTCTATCGAGAACGAGAGCAGAAAAAATTGATAGATCTAAGAGAACTGTTAAGATAATTAAACATGATGGAAGTGAGGATGAATTGAGTTACGACTATCTCGTTTTGGCTACTGGTTCGAAACCTATCAAATTGAACATTCCAAATTCAAATTCTGAAGGGGTCATTACATTTTCAAATCCTGAAGATGCTGAAAAGATATTGGAGATGTGGGATGAAGGAATTCTTGAAAAAGCTGTAATAATTGGTGGTGGATTGATTGGAATGGAAATGGCCGAAGCTTTAACTAATTTAGATGTAGAGGTTACCATTGTTGAGATAATGGATTACATACTTCCAGCTTTACTCGATAAAGAGATGGCTAAATTGGTTGAGAATTATCTCAATGAAAAGAATATCAATGTCATGACAAATAGTACCGTGACAGATATATTAACGAATGGAGGAAGGGTAAAAGGTGTGAAAGTTAATGGAAAAGAAGTAGTATGTGATTTGGTTCTCATGGCTGTTGGAGTAAGACCAAATGTTGATCTTGCTATTGACTGTGGTTTGGAAGTTGGTAAGTTTGGAATTAAGGTGGATGAGTATTTGAGAACTAGTGACAAGAGAATTTTTGCTGGTGGAGATTGTGTTGAAAACAGGTTTTTGGTTACTGGTGATCCAATATTTACACCAATGGGAAGTGTTGCAAACAAGCACGGAAGAGTTATCGGTGATAACTTAACTGGTAAAAAATCGAGATTTCCGGGTGTTTTGGGCACTACAATTTTCAAAGTTTTTGATATGAATGTTGCAAGAACTGGCTTGACCGAAAAGAGAGCTAAAGAGTTGGGTTATGATGTAGTTACATGCTTAGTTCCCGGCCCAGATAAAGCCCACTTCTATCCAAATCAAAGACAAATCAGAATAAAGCTTGTTGTAGAAAGGGGGAGTGGAAGGATATTGGGTGCTCAGATAGTTGGATTGGGCGTTGTGGATAAGAGAATTGATGTGATTGTATCTGCAATGCATATGAAAGCAACAGTGTACGACTTGGCAAACTTTGATCTATCCTATGCACCACCGTATTCTCCCGCAATCGATCCAATTATACATTCTGCAAATACTGTTATAAACAAAATGGATGGATTGATTGAAACCATTTCAAGCTTCGAATTGAAAGAAAAATTGGAGAGGAGAGAAGATATTGTAATACTTGATATAAGGGATTCTGAAGAAGTAAAGAGATTCAAGAAGATTGAAGATGAAAGAGTTTTACATATACCTCAGAATGAGCTTAGGAAAAGGTACAATGAGTTACCTAAAGATAGGGAGATAGTGATAATTTGTCAAATTGGTGCAAGGAGTTATGAGGCTTATAGATTCTTGAGTAGTAGAGGATTCAAATGTAAAGTTTTAGATGGTGGTTTGACTTTCTGGTTCTGGTGATGATTCATGAAGTTGGGTTTTGTTGGAGTTGGTAGAATTGGATCTACAACCGCTTTCACTTGCATACAGCATTTGGATTTGGATGAGGTTGTTTTGGTTGATATAATTGAAGATTTAGCTGTTGGAGAGGCTATGGATCTATCACATGCAATTGTAGGACTTGATAAGTATGCTAAAATTAGAGGTGGTAGTGATTATTCTTTGCTTAGCGGTAGTGATCTAATTGTAGTTTCGGCTGGTTTGGCAAGGAAGCCAGGAATGACTAGGTTAGATTTGGCTAAGAAAAATGCTGAAATAATAAAAAGTGTTGCCAAGAATATAGTCAAATATGCAAAAGAAAGTAAAATCCTAGTTGTTACAAATCCCTTGGATGTAATGACTTATGTGATGTGGAAGGAGAGTGATAAAGATAGGCATGAAGTTTTTGGAATGGGAAGTCTTCTCGATACGGTAAGACTGAGGGAGAGAATAATTGCAATGGGTGGTATGCCAAAGAATGTTTTTATGATGGGAGAGCATGGAGATTCTATGTTTTGTCCAAAGAGTTTGGCTGATGTGGAAGGTAATGTCGATTTGGATAGGGCTATTGAGGAGACTAGGTTTGTAGCTATGGAAGTTATAAAGAGAAAGGGTGCAACATTTTATGCACCAGCCGTATGTATATTTAGAATGGTCAAGGCTGTATTGGAAGATAGGAAAGATGAAATTCCTACAAGTGTTGTTTTGCAGGGGGAATATGGAATTAGTGATGTTGCATTGGGTGTTCCAGCTATTTTAGGTAGAAATGGAGTTGAAGAGATTGTAGAATACGATTTGAATGAAGATGAAAGAGCATTACTTAAAAAGTCTGCTGAGATTTTAAAAGAGAGAATTAGGGAGTTAGGTTATTAAACAAATTTTCTCCTTTCTCTCTCATTTTCCTCAATCATTTTAAGAATACTGTATATCCTTTCAGCCAGAGATTTTATTTTCCTCAATTCCTGATAGAAAAGTGTGAATGTAGCATAGGGGTGACCGCACGGATAATCGTAGTTCAATATTGGACAACCTTCGCAGTTGTTTTCTTGATACTTAAGACAGAATGATGTAACCTGTATACTTACCTGCTCAACGGCTATCAATGCTTCAAGTATAGATTCCCACTTCTTTAGAGCCGTTTCGCTATCACTGAATCCCTTATCTAGATCTTTCTTAAGATCTTCAACCGTATAAAGTTTTATTTCCTTCACATCCATTGCTATATCTCTATGAAATATAACGTTTGCACCGAACAAGATATTTAACTGAGTCTTTAAATTGAATTTATGAGAATACTGATAAACGGATTGCTACCTCACGATTCGGGGAAAACTACAATGGCAATATCTCTAATTAAATCATTCAAAGAAATTGGTTTTGATGTAGGATTTTGTAAGCCTATTAGCGGAATAAATGGATGGTATCAGTTCAATTGTATTGAAGAGAGTTTGAAGCTTGGATTTCTCGTTGGAGAAGATTTGATAAAATTGCATGAAGCTTGTGAAAGCAGTAATGATTTAAGAGTTGAGGGTGCAATAGTTTCAGTAGTTTTTCCTCCTGATCCAGTAAAAATTGATTTTAGAGTTGATTATTATAGCATCCATAATCCTGTAATAGTTAGAATTCTAAACGATCATTATTACTTTCCATCCAGTCTAAATTTGCTTTCTGAAAAGATTGCAAAGATTGTTAAGAAAATGATTGAAAGATTTGATGCTAAGGAGCATAACGATTTCAATGAACTGTTTGAAAATGGATTGAAGATTGCTAAAGGATGTTTAGAAGATATAAAGCATGATATAGTAATTGTGGAATCTTACAGCAATGTAGCAACACCTTTGGATTTGCTAAATTACGATTTCATCTTAACTGTAATGCCGTGTAAAGCTGTTATAATAAAAGGAGATGATTTTAAAATGGCAGTTAAGCTGTATTCTTCAAGACCAAGTTTTATAACTGTTGAGAGAATTTTGGAAATTGTAAAAGCTGTCAAGATATTTGATATTCCACCTAAGAGGAGTATTGATACTGCAATGGATATAGTATCTTTTTTAAGCTCGAAAACGATTAAACTATTTTAATCATTATGCCCCCGTGGGGTAGGAGGATAGCCTGAGGGTCTCCGGAACCCTCGACCCGGGTTCAAATCCCGGCGGGGGCATTTTCCACAAAAGTTAATTAGTGGGGCCGGTGGGATTTGAACCCACGACCAGCGGGTCTCTTCGGTCAGAGCTCCAACGGGTCATCACACTTCAGCAGACCCATTGGTCATCACACCGCTGGAGCCCGCCGCGCTTCCTGGCTACGCCACGACCCCACCTACTTAAAAATTAATCTCTCAAAATATAACGCTTACGATTGTTCATCGGGTATTTCTATCAATCCTTCTTCTATCTCTTTCATAACATCCCTAGGATGCTTGTCCTCGATAGTCACTCCCATAGATACACAAGTTCCGAGCACCTCCTTTACAGCTGACTTCAGTGTATAACTCAGCATTTGCTTTTTCTTTATCTTTGCAATCTTTATAACTTGTTCTAACGTTAAATTACCAACTACTTCATGTTTAGTTTTTTGTGCTCCTTTCTCAATTCCAAGTTCCCTCTTAACCAAAGCTGAAACGGGTGGAACTCCTACCTCAATCTCAAAGCTTCTATCTTCCTTAACAATTATCTTCACTGGAACAGGCAAACCATCGAACTCTTTTGTAGCTTTATTTATTGCATCTACAACCTGCTTAACATTCAAGCCCAATGGCCCTATTGCTGGACCCAATGGTGGGCCTGGTGTTGCTTTACCTCCTGGAACCAAAACCTCCACAACTTGTGGCATAATCATTCACCTCTCTCAATAACTCTAACGTGATCTGCTTTAACTGTTACTGGAATGGGAACTACAGCCTCAACCAATTCGACTGTGATCTCATTCTTAGATGTATCTACTCTTCTAACTATAGCCTGCTCACCCTTGAAAGGACCAGCTATAATCTCAACCTTGTAACCTTCTTTTATCTGTTCCACAGCTCTTCTAGGTGTGAGAAAGTGTTCAACCTCTTTAAAAGGTATTTCTCCGCCTAAAATACCTCTTGCATGAGGAATACCAGTTATAGCTTTTCTAACGTTCTGAATATCCTTAGCTTCAACCAAGACATATCCTCTAATCTCTTTAGGAGCCAGTATTGAGTAAACTTCAAGATTGTGCTTCTTTACAGCTAACTCCATTAAATTTGCTACTATTCTTTCTTGATTAACTGTAGTCTTTACAGCAAAAAATTTCCCCATTATCTCACCATCTGAGGAACTATCTCCATCAAAACGTAAATTATAAACCCTATCAATCCAACTATGAACATTACAGCTATAGATATTTTTGCTGTTGTCGTGAATTCATCCCTGTCTGGCTTTCTAGCCATTTTGAGTACATTCGTGTACTCTTTAATCTTTGCTTGTAAATCCATGTTTAGACTAATGCTCCATATATTTAAGCATTACCTACAATTAATGTATCTTTGAAGATATACTTTAAAATTTACTCAATCTTGATCATTTAGATAATTTCCTGAATGGAAAAAAATATATATAGAAGCAATATAGATAGTCTTTATTGGGTGATGTGTATGGTAGAGGAACTGAATGAAAGAGATGAGAAGATAGTACAGTTGTTAATAGAGGCGGGATTAAATAAAAACATTGCAAGAGTAATAGTTTACCTCTCAAAGGTAGGTGAGGCAATATCGAGAGATATAGAAAGAGCTGCCAATCTCAGACAACCAGAAGTAAGCTTAGCTATGAAAGAACTTAAGGAGAAGGAATGGGTTAAGGAGAGAGAGCTTAAGAAGAAGGGTAAAGGTAGACCTTTAAAGAGTTATAAGCTTACGATGGATCTGAAAGAAATTGCAAAGATGCTTATAGAAAAGAAGAGAGAAGAAATAAGAAAGATGGAAAAGGACTTAGAGGAGCTAGAAAAACTTGTTGGTCTGAAATAAATTTAAAATTTTTATGTTGTATCTTGGTGTTATAGGACACCCCATTTCTCATTCTGCATCACCAATAATGCACAATACTGTATTCAAAACGCTTGGAATTGATGCAATTTATCTACCCTTTGATGTAAAACCAGAAGATTTGAGAAATGCTATTTTTGGTGCAAAAGCTCTTGGTTTTAAGGGATTAAATGTAACGATACCTCATAAAGAAGAAGCTTCAAAGTATGTTAAGCTTAGGGGATTGGCAAAGAGGATTAATGCAGTAAACACGATAGATATACCCAAGCTTGAAGGATACAACACAGATGCAACTGGCGCCCTGAGAACTCTTGAAAGATACAATGTAGATTATGAAGGTAAGGTTGTTCTAATAGTTGGGGCTGGGGGAGTTGCAAGAGCAATAGCTTTCGCTTTAGCTGGTAGATCAACTCTTATAATAACAAACAGAACCGAAAGTAGGGGTTTAAAGTTGGTTGAGGATATCAGATCTTATGGAGATTGCATATTTCATCCTTACGATAGGCTTGAAGAGCTTAAGGGGAAGTTTGACATACTCATAAACTGCACACCACTGGGAATGAAGGGTTTTGAGGAAAAGTTACCAGTGCCAGAATCAATCGTTGAGAATGTTGTAGTCTTTGATACAGTATACAATCCAATTGAAACGCAATTGATAAAGCTTGCTAAGAAGAGAAACTGCAAAGTAGTTTACGGTCTTGACATGCTTGTGTATCAAGGAGCTGAAGCTTTCAGAATCTGGTTCGGATTCGATCCACCAATAGAAGTGATGAGAAATGCTGTGATAAAATTCCTTCAGTCTATATCAACATCGTAGACCTTCTCAACGTTTTCTACACAGATCTTGTATATCAGATTTTCATCAAATCCCTTTTCCAAAAGCTCTTTAACCTTTCTTGGAACTGTCCTAGGCCCTAAAACTGCTCCTGGCCTATTCCTATCATCCAAATAATCTGTTTCGAGTAAAAATCTGTCACCCTGCTTTGCTGCTTTCAATACATAATCGTTTAAGCATATTACTGATGGAAAAATTCCAACTTCTTCAAACTCCTTTATTTTAGGTGGTGAAAAGTGCTTAACAACCTTATAACGCTTCAAACCTACTTTATCTGCCATTTCGGCAATTTCTTCAATTCCTTTGTATGTATAAGATTCTGTATGAAGCTGAACTGCACAGCCAACATCCTTCGCAACTTCAAAAGCATGTATCATTACCTCATTACTCAAATCCCATACTTCTCTCGAAACCTTGTAATGTGGTCTGCCAACTTCTCCTAAGGCAACAGCTTTTCCCTCTTCAATTAACTTCCCAGCTATATCTATTGCCCCTTTCATAATCTCAGCAGCTTTTTGTGGTTTCATTCCAAGTATTGTAATCTCTGCGGGATGAACACCTATTACTGCAAAAGCTCTCACAATCTTATTGGCTTTCTCAACAATGCTTATATGCTTCTTGAAAATTTCTAGAAAATCTTCGGGCTTTTTAGGTTTTAATCCGTAATGTTTGCTGAGTAAGTTAACTAAAAATACATGAGTTCCACCAGCATCCTTGAACTGCTCCAAAGCTTTTAACTTGAGGTTGTTGTAGAGATGCATGTGATTGTCAGTAATGTACATGAGAATTCTTTCATTTATCGTAATTTAACATTACCACCGATGGTTTTTTATTGTTAAAAATAAATTTACAAATATGTGCGAGGTTGTTGATGAAAGCACTTTGAAGTGTGATGGTGTTGAGATAACTTGGTTGAAACATGCTGGATTCAGAATAAAGGGATCTGTCGTAATATACATAGATCCTTATGAAATAAAAACGGAGCTTGAAAAGGCCGATTTGATCTTGATAACACACGATCACTTCGATCATATGGATATGAAATCTATAAGATTGCTTTCAAAGGATGAAACTGTAATAGTGGGTTGCACTGTTGAGGGTTACGAAAGTTTTAGACTTTCAATTGGAGATAGTGTAAATATTAAGGGTGTTGAAATAAGGGCAGTTCCCGCTTACAATGTGAACAAACCCTATCACAAGAAAGGTGAGTGCATTGGATATGTTGTGAATATAGATGGAATTAGGATATATCATGCTGGAGATACAGACAGGATTCCAGAGATGAAGGAAATAGATGTTGATGTCGCTCTCTTACCAATTGGCGGAACTTATACAATGGACGTTAAGGAGGCAATAGAAGCTGCAAAGGATATAAATGCTAAGGTTTTTGTTCCAATGCACTACGGTGAAATAGGTTTAAAGGCGGATCCATTGGAGTTTAAGAGAAATGTTGAAAATGCAGTAGTATTGAAACCACTTCTCTCTTAATTTTTCATCCAAGAAATCTCGGTATCAAGCCCTGCATCATCATACAATCCACTAAGACTATAGCAACCATTGCTTCAAGAACTGGAATAGCTCTTGGCACTATGCATGGATCGTGCCTACCCTTAACAATTATATCCTCCTCAACCATCTCAATCCAATTGACTGTTTTTTGCTTCTTTGAAATTGATGGTGTCGGTTTTATTGCAACCCTAACAACGATATCTTCACCATTCGAAATACCTCCCAAGATACCTCCAGCATTGTTGCTGGCAAATCCTACCTTTCCATCCTTCAAAATTATTGGATCGTTACACTCACTACCCTTCATCTTAGCAACTCTAAAACCAGCACCTATTTCAACACCTTTGACAGCTGGAACGCTCATCAATGCAAATGCCAAGTAAGCATCTAGTTTGAGAAAGACTGGTTCACCCAATCCAGCAGGGACACCTCTTGCAATAACCTCAGCAATTCCCCCAACACTATCCCCCTCAGCCCTCACATTCAAAATAGCCTCTTCCATTTTCCTTGCCACATCTTCATCTGGACATCTAATTGGATTTGACTCAGCCAATTTGAATAATTCTTCAATCTCGTAATCATTTGGATTTATATCGCAAGAAATTCCAGCAATTTCTCTTGTAAAACCAACAATTTTTATTCCAAATTTTTCCAATATCTTTTTGGCAACTGCTCCAGCCATAACCCTTGCAACAGTCTCTCTTCCTGAAGATCTTCCACCACCTCTCCAATCTCTAAATCCGAATTTAGCATGATACGTATAATCGGCATGTCCAGGCCTAAAGAGGTGTTTTATATCTTCATAAGGTTTTGAATTGACATCCCTATTGTAAACGAGCATACTTATAGGAGTTCCCAAAGTTCTTCCTTCAAAAACTCCAGAGAGTATTAAAACTTCATCCCTCTCTCTTCTCGATGTAGAAATTATTGATTTTGGCTTTCTTCTGTCAACTTCCTTCTGGATATCTTCTTCACTTATCTCCAAGCCAGCTGGACATCCATCAACAACACAACCTACAGCCTTTCCGTGACTTTCACCCCAAGTTGTAACCCTAAAAAGTTTTCCGATTGTGTTGCCTACCATTGTAAAGAATTTGTGATTAAGGTTAAGAACATTTTTCCATTCTTTACTATGTGAACATTGAAGAATTTGTGGGAATAAGAAGATACATAACAAATCATGTAGGAATAGATGGTAAGTTTAAGGAGTATGTAGAAGATTTTTATGTTGAGGAAATTGCAGATTTGAAAATTGGGGATGGTGATTGGATAGTAATAAGGGTTAAGAAAAAGAACTGGGATACAATGAACTTTGTAAGAGTTCTTTCAAATAAACTTAGAATTAGTCAAAGGAGAATAAGATTTGCTGGAACAAAGGATAAGAGATCCATAAGTATCCAGTATTTCTCTATAAAGATAAGGGAAGATGAAATTGAAAGGTTAAAGAATTTAAATGTTAAAGATGCGGAAATTGAAATAGTTGGTAGGAGTAAAAAACCCATTGAGTTGGGTGAATTGAAAGGAAATTTTTTCAGAGTTAGAATAAGGGATGCTAAAAACTTCGAAATTATTCCAAAGATAGAAGAAGAATTGATTGTAAAAGGAACACCTAACTTCTTCGGGTTGCAGCGTTTCGGTTCTATAAGATTCATTACACATGAAGTTGGTAAGTACATATTGAAAAGGGATTATGAGTCAGCCTTTTGGATTTATGTTGCAAAACCTTTTGAAGGTGAAAGAGAAGATGTAAGAAGAGTGAGGGAAATACTCTGGGAAACGAGAGACGTTAGGTTTGGGTTGAGGGAATTGCCTAAGTATTTGAGATACGAAAGAAATCTTTTGCAAAAGTTGAGAGAGGGGAAGGATGAGAAGTCAGCTTTACTATCTCTACCAGAAAATATTAAGATGATGTTCGTTCATGCTTATCAATCTTATATATTCAACAATGTACTCTCAGATAGAATAGAGGAGTTTGAGAGTCTGAAAATTGTTGAGAAGGGTGACTGGGTCGATTTCGTTAAATTAAATTATTCTTTTTCGGAAGATTTTGTAAGGGTCAACGATTACAACTATAAGAGAGTAAAATTCCTTATTGAAAAAGGTTTTTGCTCCTTAGCTATACCATTACCAGGTTACGAAACGAAGTTAAGTGATGATTGGACTTCCGAAAGGATAAAATACTATTTGGAGATGGATGAAATAAGCCTAAATGATTTTAAGCATGAATTTAAGGATTTTTCGTCAAGAGGAAGCTACAGAATTGCAGACATGCTTATGGAGCATACTGGATTTAGGTATGAATTTGAAGGTAGTGACATCGAATTTAGCTTCTATTTACCGAAAGGATGTTATGCAACTATATTACTCAGAGAATTTGTAAAAAAGCCTCTATTCTAGCTCTTTCTTCATCATTCTAGCTCTTTCTTTAGCAGTGTAACCTGTCAGTTCTTCCAAGAATTTATTGTACGTTTTTATCGTTTGAATTGCTATATCATCAGAAACATTAGAATCTGTTTCAGTTTCAACGTAAAGTTTCTTATCCTCTATCCAAAGCTTCATAACCTTTATAGCTTTAAAACTGACAATGTATATATTTCCTTCCTTTCTGTAACTCTTGAAAAACTTTTTTATGAGCTCTTCAAGTCTTTCCTCACTTGCTTCATATCCCCTCTTAAATTTGTACTCTCGCATGAAGTCAATTGATATACAGGTTAAAAACCTTATATACTTCTTATCGAAAGATATCTTATGGCGAAGGTTGTTGTGGATAGAGTGGATGTTGCAAATCCAATAGTTTTTACAAGTTTCCCCGGAATTGGGCTTGTTGGAACTATTGCGACATCACATCTAATAGCAGAACTAAACTTGGAATGGATAGGTGTTGTAGAATCTAAGGATTTACCTCCATTAGCATCACTTATGGATGGAATAATACTACCTCCAGTGAGAATTTATCAGAGTAAAAGCTTTGAGTTCATTCTGATACATTCAGATGTTCCTATATTTCCTCATATAGCCTATGAAATGAGTGAAAAGATATTGGACTGGGTCATGGAAATAAATGCTAAAAGAATATATTCTCTAGCTGGAGTTGCAACTTTTGAGGATAAGAAGAGAGTTTTTGGTGCTGCAACATCAAAAGAGTTGTTGGAGGAAATAAAAGACTTTGTTGAAATTTTTAAAAGCGGAACGATATCGGGAATAGCTGGAAGTATCTTAAATGAATGTGTAGCTAGGAAATTTCCAGGTTTAGCTTTATTGGGTGAAACTTTGGGATTTAATCCAGATCCAAGAGCTTCAGCAGAGCTAATAAAGGCTTTAAATAGGATTTTCGGCTGGAATGTCAATGTAGATAAATTGATAAAAGAAGCAGAAATAATAGAGGCTCAGATGCAGAAGTTGGCTGAACAGGCGAGAATGCAGGAAATTGGTAAAAAAGAGGAGTTACCTATGTATGGGTGATAGTATGAAATGCTTGGTTTTAACAGGTATATCAAGAGAAGTTCTGGATGATTTAATGAGAAGGAGAATAAGAACTATTGAATTGAGAAGTGCACACAATATTGCAACAGCTTTGAAAGCAGAGCTTGGAGACTGCATCTTTTTAACGAATGCAAAAACTTTCGATGTCGATAGGGGTTCTGTTGGAATAATAGCTGTTGTAAATGGTAAAGAAGTATATTCGCACTCCTTAATGTTTTCAACTCCCACAATGATACAGGAAAGTGAAATGACTGTTGTTAGACTAAAGCTTGATGTTAAGGGATTGGGCAGAGTTATAAGAGTTTACAATGTCGGTGTACTTGATACAACTGAGGCAGATGTTGTAGAAGTTAGTTACTTCGATGCAAGGTAACTTTCGAGAACAATTTTTAGAGCTTCCACCTTCTCTTCAAATTTCAAAAATCCACTGACAATTGCACCTTCAAAGTTTTCCATCATGACAATGTCATAAGCCTGATATCTGCTCTTTTGAATCTCTTCAAGATTTGTGGGTGTCACGCAGAATACCAGAAACTTAATTTTAACACTTTTTATAGCAGATATCAATCTATCTCCTCTCTCATCCCCAAGCTCAGATGTAAAAATTAGAAAATCGTAATCATCTTCATTCAAATCCTCCAAACTTTCAAACAATTCGGCATTCGGATAATCTTGCAAAACCTCCTCAACAACATCTCTCAAACCATAAGAAACTATTGCAAACTTCATCTTGAATAACTTTTTTAAGATACAATAAAAATTTAACGGAGCAAAGGTCCAACATCTGGAAAACCTTGTCTCTGCCCAGTTCCAGCTAATTTTTGAAGTTTTTTAGGATTCAATAGCAAATCAACTGCATTTCTCACATGCTCCCTAATCCTATTTTCTGTTATCATCCAAAGCTCTTTCTCATCCCTTGCTTCATCCTCATAGACAAAAACCTCTATTATGTGTTTATTTGTCATTAACTGTGCCATTATAATTCCCAAAGATGCTTCATGGGCGCACTGCTTATCTATTGGTTTTGGTCCAGGCATTCCCAAAGCTATTACTATCTCACATCCTCTCTCTTCAATCAACTTCTTGGCTGCAACTGGCAAATCTTTAATTCCCGGAACTGTGTATCTCTCATAAGGAAGAGAACAAATCTTCTTAAGCTCATCTATTGCAATACTTCCCATATTTATTCTTGCAAATGTTGTGTCAGCTATTCCAACCTTCATATCTCACTTAACACTGGTCTAATAATATTCCTTTTGACAAGTATTCTCTCCAAGCATGAAAGTGTTGAAATTACATCTCTGATAGTAATGTTTCCCATTGTCCCTATTCTGAATATCTTACCCTTCAAGTGTTCTTGACCCCCTGAAATCAATATTCCGTATTTATCCCTAAGTTCTCCCCTAAGCTCCCTATCTGTAATACCTCTAGGCATCTTTATTGCAGTTACAGTATTCGAATAACTACTGTACTCATTCAGCTTCGGAAACAACTCAAGCCCAGACTCTACAACCCATTTTCTAACGAATGATGATAAATTCCTGTGTCTCTCTATTCTATTCTCCAAACCCTCCTCCTCTATAATTCTCAAAGCTTCTTCGAGTGCAAAGAAGAGGGATACTGCTGGAGTATAAGGAGTTTGCCAATCTTCAATTTTCCTCTTGTAAGCTCTTAAATCTAAATAGAATGGACATTTCTCGTTATAAAAATCCCATGCCCTTTCATTGACAGCAACGGCACAAAGTCCTGGAGGTGCACCTATACACTTCTGACTACCCACCACTGCAACATCTATCCCCCAATCGTCCATTGCAACGTAATCTCCACCAGCAGAAGTTATACAATCCATTATCGTTAGAACATCGTATTCCTTAGCCAATTTTGCCAATTCTTTAGCGGGATTGAGTATTCCCGTCGAAGTTTCATTATGAACGAATGCCAAAGCATCACTACCTTCAGCCAAAGATTTTTCAACTTCATCAAGATCTACAGATTTTCCCCACTCAAATCTGACAACATCGACATTTTCAACGTATCTTTCTGCAATCTTTCCAAGCCTGTCTCCAAACTTTCCATTATCTACACACGTTATTCTTTTAACTTTTGAAAAACAAGCTATAGCAGCTTCCATTCCTGCAGTGCCGGAGCCAGATATTATGAAAACATCGTTTTTAGTTCCAAAAAGTTTTTTCAGAACTTCAGTGCAATACTGCATTATTTCGGAAAAATCCTTTGTTCTGTGCCCTATCATTGGTTTTGCCATTGCTCGAAGTATTCTTTCATGCAGTTGTACAGGTCCTGGGATCATGAGGAGCATGGGTGAAATTGGTTAATTCTATAAATACGTTTTCTAAGTTTGGATATGAAACTTCAGTTAACACTGAACAACTTTGAGGATTGGTTAAGGGAGAGGGGATACGATAGGAGAATGGGTAGGGAGAATTTTGAGATTTTTCTGAATATAGGATTCGCTGGTCTACTCTTCATGAACAGTTCCCTTTTAATGAGCTATATACTCTCAAATCTGGGATTTCCTTCTGAAAGATTTTCAGAAAAAACTAGATTTGAGGTAGGTAAAAGAGTTAAGGAAATAAAAGCATCTAAAGATTTATTGGAAATTGTTATAGAATGAAATACTTACCTTGTCAATAACAATCAAAAAGCTTAACTATTCTTTTCCTTCACTTGCAAGAGATGAAGCATTTAATATCAATGGCCGATCTAACTCCCGAAGAACTTGAAGAGATATTGAGGCTTGCGGAAAAGTTGAAGGAGGAGAGATATAAGGGAAGGGTAACAGATTATCTAAAGAACAAAAGCCTTGCTATGATATTTGAATTGCCATCAACTAGAACAAGAATTAGTTTTGAAGTTGCTATGACAGACTTGGGTGGGCATGCTCTGTATCTAAACTGGAGTGACTTACAGTTGGGAAGGGGAGAGCCTATAAAGGATACTGCAAGGGTTTTGAGTAGATACGTTCATGCAATAATGATAAGGGCCAGAAAACATGAAACAATTCTTGAATTTGCAAAGTATTCGACAGTTCCAGTTATTAATGGTTTGAGCAATTTGGAACATCCATGTCAAGTTATAGCAGATTTACTTACCATAAAAGAATACAAGGGCGATTTAAAGAGTGTAAGACTTGCATGGATTGGAGATGGAAACAATGTCTGCAACTCTTTAATACTGGCTTCAGCTTTGACCAAGATGGAGATGGTAATATGTACTCCAAAAGGTTACGAGCCGAATAAGGATATTGTGGATAGAGCAATAGGAATGGGTGCAAAACTGACATTTGAAAGTGATCCTACAAGAGCTGTTGAAAGTGCAGATATCATATATACAGATGTTTGGGTATCTATGGGGCAGGAAAAAGAAAGGAGAAAGAGATTGAAAGCATTTGCTGAATATCAGGTAACTCAAAAGCTAGTTGATTCTGCAAAGACGAATGTTGTTGTTATGCACTGCCTACCAGCACACAGGGGAGAAGAAATAACGGAAGAAGTTTTAGAAGGTGAACATTCCATAGTGTTCGATCAAGCAGAGAACAGATTGCATGCACAGAAAGCAATTCTATTAAAACTTATAGGAAAAGAGATAGAATGAAAATTTTAAGCTGATTTCTTGGCCAATACTATTTCTATTATTGAAACGTTCACTTTTCTACCCTGCTCGCTCTCCAGCTCTTCAGTGTCTATCTTTATATTTTCAATATCCACATTTGGTAAAAATCTGTTTCTTACAATTTCTGCAACATCTACAGCTCTACTTATGGCCTTACCTCTTGCTTTCAGAATAACCTTTTCAGCACCTTCATTGAACTGTGTCAGAGTTGCAAGCACATAGTTCATTACAGGCTTCTGTCCTACGTAAACTACTCCTTCCGTCATAGCTTATGCAAGATGGAATCGTTATTTAAAAGTTGCTAATGACAAACTTTATTTTCTCCTAACATTTAATTAAACTTAAGCCGGGGTTGCAGAGTCTGGCACTGCGGGGGACTCGAGATCCCCTGCCCGAAAGGGTTCGTGGGTTCAAATCCCACCCCCGGCGTATTGAAACTCCAGCATCATGCAACGCTATAAGTTCAATGAGCTTGGGTTCAATGAGATCGGCGATAGAACAGCTATTAGCTCTAGCAATTTCCCTCAAACGCCGATATAAATCGGCTTTGATTCGAAGACACACATCGATCCTACCTGAAGATTTACGTGGCATATGTAAACTCTTTCCCGTTTATCATTCAAGCACTTCTCTCTTTTCCTCAAATTTCATCAAGTTCTTCCTTGCTAAGCTCTTCAAAGCCTAAGAAGTTGTCTATCTTGGCGGAAGATCGTTTAATGTTACGTTTTCTTCCATATTTTTCCTTAGAGTTTAAGGGTTGTTGTTCTAACTTGATGGTACAAGTCTTAGTTGAAAACAGTAGTTCACAAGGTAACACAATCGGTGATAGGAATAACATCAGTTGAGATTGGTGTGAAAACCCTCTTTGCTAATTGATCTGTTAATATTCATTTGCTAAGATAAATATAAACACCAAGTATAACATTAACTTGAAATAGAAAAGATATTATAGTTTAAATTAAGAGTTAAAATCATGCCTTTTGATGTCAAATTTAAAGTAAAAGTTCATGATAGAGCAACTTACGCTCGAAAAGGTCGTTTAGAAATTAATATCGATGGACGTAGGAGAAAAATAGAAACCCCGGTATTATGGTTTGGTGATTTATTTTTTAGCACTATAAAATTATGGGAATATATAAAGGTAGATACTATCATGTTTAATGCCTATGAAATACTATCTAAGCAAAATAGCAAATTAAATAAAATAATAGACAAATTTAACAATATTAAAAGAAAATCAACAGTAATGATGGATTCTGGAGGATTCTTACTGCAGAAAAATAAGCAAATGCGAATAAGACCAGAAAAGATAGCTAAAATATATTCTCTGTTCAAGCCAGATGTAGGTGTTGTATTAGACTATCCACTCAATCCGTTGTCATCTAAAGAGGACAACACTAAAAGATGGAGAAAGACTTTTATGAACACCCCCAAAATGTAACTTAGTATTTCAGCTAAAAAAGTATTATATGACTACAAATAATATGACTAAATATGATATCTGAAGCATTTGTTGTAAAATCCATTCGTGATTTTCTCATTAGTGAAAAAGGATACATGGTTTGGGTGGATTCTAGATTCGTAGCAGAAATTCCAGATTTAGAGCCTACACATCAAATAAGGATTGGGGGAAGAATACCTGACATCTTAGCAAGAAAAAAGGGAAATATAGTAGCAATCGAATGTAAAGGTGAAAAAAAGAGTGGTAGACAAATACTTGAAGCCATAGGACAAGTTTTATACTACAAGAAGGGTTCTCATCAACAGTACATAGGTTGTCCAGAATCTTTAATAGATGACACCGTTTATGATATCTGTAATTATCTAAATGTTGGTATAATTACTGTTAACAATAGATTAGAAGCTAATGAAGAATTAAAGCCTTCTAAGTCTTTAGTAGATGAAGAACTTTTGGAGACAATTTTAGAATTTACGTCCTTTGATATTGATATAAAGCCAATACCGAACATCAATTTTTCTCGACCAGAGCCATTTATCATAGCAACCCTATTAGCTGGTAAGATTGGATCATACAAGAAATTATTGGAATCTTTGATGAGTTTATTACCAAGTAGGTCAGGAATTGGATGTAGCGAAGGATTTGCCAGAAAAGTTGTAGATACAGCGATATCACTTAGATTAATAAAAAAGAGGGGAGATAAAATTTTTTTAACACGAGACGGAAAGTCTATTCTGCACTATTTTATGGAAAAGTGCGGAAATATAGATAATACTATTAGTGAGGTATGTGCACTTTATAAGCCTAAAGTGTATAATTATAAATCAATAAAAATAACAAAATCCGATATAAAATTTATTGCAAGATTTGCACTTTTAAACCATCCAACAATAGATTTTCTAACATCTTTACTTATGGAAATGCGAGAAAAGACTGGTAAAAATGTTTTTACTTTCAAGGAGATATTTGAGTTTGCAAGGGCTGAATATCCTGAAAAGACGATGATATACTTGACTAAAGCATCTTGTGAGAAGAAGGACGCTCAAGAATTGACTCTTAATGATGTTGATCCAAGAATATGTGACGATATCAAAGCTCAAATGAGAAACGCTGGGATAATAAGAGGCAAACAGAGATCAATAGTTGAACCAGATGACATATGGGAAATATGTCTTTAAGATAAGATTTAGAAAGTAATAGGACTACTTGAAAAGTACAATTTCTCTGATTATGTTCAGCAAATAATAATTGGGGAACCATTAGTTGTTTGTCCAAGGGAGTGGGAAAGAATATATCCCGCAGCACACTATGATTTCCCCCCGAAAAGGTTAGGTGTAACTGGAAGAACAATATTTGTACAGAGGTTAAGATCTTTTCTAAATAAGTTTGCCAGTAATTTTAAGTATTTTATAATCTTTGCACCAAATCATCATAAAAGAATAATTTTAGAAGCAGGTGAAGGAATCCTACCCCAAGATATAACATTTGTAGTGCCCTATAATTTATATAAATTACCTCAATTACGTTCAGTTATTAATAATATTATTATAAATCTTTAATAATAAAATATACCAATAACTTCTAACATCTAAAAATAGCAAATTATTTCAAAAGTTTGAATTATCTAACGAAATTAGGAGATTTAACATAGATAATTTTCTTCTTTAATGACAGTGGTAATAAATTCATTTTAGAGTATCTATTGC
>CAZKQI010000020.1:0-8674 GCA_964554855.1 uncultured archaeon
GGTAACTTAAAACCCCTTAAAACTAGAGTGGCTATATCACCCGCAGCATTACCTATTCTTTGAGAAGCACTACCTATTTGAAGTATTGGAGAAAGTGCCTTTGCAACATCCCTACTTCTAGTCGATACAATTGCTAGAAATCTCAATTCTTGAAGAAGATCAAGAATTTTATCTTCCAATCCCAAGACTTCCTCAGCAATATCTTCCATATCGAAGAGAAGTGCAGAATATGCAAGATCCACTATGAGTTCTGTAGTGTTTTTTAGATCTACAAGTATATCCTTAACTGTACGCACAATACAATTTTAAACGTAGAGATAAAAAATTTTTGAATCAATCTTTGAGACCTCTGAGAAATGCAGTTATACTTGCTATGATGTACACTATTATGGTCACAACACCCAATCCTAAGCCAAAAGAAACTATTCCATCACTTCCCACTCTCAAACCTGCAAACCACTCACTTCTCATTGCAAACGGCACGTAAGCCAATGCAATCAGATTGACAATTGTTATAGCACCAAATATATAGCAGAGCTTAGACATTCTACTTCTCTCTTCTCCCTCAACCTCTTCAGCCAAAGGAACCCATTTCTCATGCTCAATTTCAGCTTTTCTTTTTGAAATCTTACCACTGAATATGCTCATATTTATTGGAAAGTTACCAGGTGTCAAGTGCAATATTCCAGCATGAGCTAATACGAATAGAAGAATGAAGAATGCAACTCCAGCATGTATAGACCTTATGACAAAGAACAAACCCGGATTTGTTGTTATAAATTCGAAGCTCCTCGGAAACCACATTATTGTTCCCGTAAGTATTTCTATGAAGGCGAGAGTAGGTAAAAGATATATGTCCCCAACCATTATCCAGTCGTACTTACCGAACTTAGGTCTTTCCTTTCTCAAACCCAAAGTCCAGAGAATGTCTCTAACAGCTCCAGCAACAACTTCACTTATGAACTCAGCTGAAAATCCAAAGTTCTTTATGTTTGAATCTCCTCTTCCCCTAACTATTCTTTCTAAGATAAAGTAAGTCCCAAAGTATGCAAAGCTGAATATCAAGATTATTGCAAAGACTCTATGTAAAAACATAGTATTTGATGAACCACCGAAAAGGCTGAAAACCCATCCTAAATTGTTGGAAAACATTATTGGTAATCCTGTGATTAAAAGCATCATTCCAGATATAGTTCCGACAAAGTGTGCAATCCTTTGGTGCCAAGAGAATCTTTTAAGCATCATTTAACTCCCTCCTTATGAATCTTATAATATTTATAATATTCAACTATAACTAAAAGCACAACAAAAATTCCCACTATTTCTAGCAAGATCTTGATAGCATTGTTAAATTTTGTAGCAAAATTTAAATTGCTTTTGTAAATTGTTCCTCTCTTCTCAACTGGAATTTCACTCCACTTAAAAACATAGCTTCCTTTTAAGCTTGATGCCGTAGAGATATTTGAGATGTACGGATACATAGTTATCAATGCGACTATGAAAGCTATAGCTATTATTGCCCTCATATTCATCACCAAAAAACTTAGAAGAGGAAGAGACTCTCTATCTTTGAGGCAGTCAAAGCTCCAACCCTTTCCCTAAGTTTCCTCGTTATTTCACTCATCTCTCCAGCCAATATAGTTTCACATGGGCAAACAAGTGCACATCTCGGTAAAGGTTCTCTGTATATTACATTACCCTTCTCATCCTTTTCTGGCTCATAGGGCAAAACGCAATAAGTGCATTTGTCCATTTTACCCTTGCTACCAAATGCTCCACCCTCTGGGAACTGTGGAGCTCCGAATGGGCATGCGAATGCACAGTATCCACAACCTATGCATTTTTCCTTATCTACAAGCACAATTCCATCTTCTCTCTTGTATATAGCTTTCATTGGACAGACTTTCATGCAAGGTGGATCATTGCAATGCAGACACATCAAAGGAATGTTTAACTGTCCAGGTTTTCCTTCATTTATAGTTATAACCTGAATTCTGTTTACACCCTTAGGAGTTTTGTTGTAGTTCTTGCATATAGCCATACAGCCCTTACACTTTATGCAGAGGTTGTGATGTGTATCGACCAAAAATTTGTATGGCATTTAGCATCACCTCACTCCATAACCTTCATCTTTCTCAACTCAGCTTTCAACTGCTCGATCTTGCTCTTATATTGGCTTAAGAACTCCTGTAACTTGTCAGCCCTTACGACATTGCATATTCCAGATTTTGTTGCTTGCATTTGTGTCTCTGGATCCCATCCCGGTGGATTTACAATGTTACACGAATCTCCGTAAACTATTGGTCTCGTATCCATATCATCTGTAACGGGGAATCTGTCTAGGTAAGGTGTGCCTTGGAACTGTCCGGCCCAGTGGAATGGTGTGAATACAAGATTTTCTGGAACTGCTGGAGTTACTCTAGCCCTAACTATTATATAAGCTGGTGTATCATCATACTCCAAGCTTCTAGGTGAAACTACAGCAACCATGTCCCCATCCCTGATTCCTCTCTCATTAGCAGTCTTAGGATTGATCTCAACATACATATATGGCTGTAACTCCGCAAGTATTGGATTGCTCCTCGTTCCAGCTCCACCACCCATATGCTCAACCTGTCTTCCAGATGACCAGATCAATGGAAATACTTCAGTCATTTTAGCATTCAACCAAGCAATCTGCCAGCTTCTCGCCTTTATTTTTACTCTGTAGTGGAAGTTACCATATTTCTCATCTTCATATACTGGATACTTCTCTATCAAGTCTAAGCGTGGAGAATACAGAGGTTCTCTATGCTTCGGAACTGGATCCTTCATGTTCCAGGCGTAGAATCTTGCTCTGCCCCTCCCAGATGGAACCATGTTATTCTTAATGTATTCTTCAAATGTTTCACCTATTGCAAAAACCCACTTTACATTGTTTATGAACAGTTGATCCTGTGGATTAACTCCGCTCAGCAATGATTGACCATCTGGAGCTTTTGCCCCCCATTTAACTCTAAAGTCATGACCTCCCTCCCATACAGGTACATCATTTCTGTACAATATTGGAGTTCCAGGATGATTTTCATTCCAGCACGGCCATGGTAATCCCCAGTATTCTCCATCGCAAGGACCCCCGTAAGCTCTGCAATCCTCCTCGCTAAATGTGTAATCGTATTCTTGCTGTCTCTTTATCCTCCAGCTTTTTTGCCCAAGCATTCCAATTGTGATACATCCAACCATTATTTCATTATCCCATACTTCCTCTGGCCTTATCTCTTCTGGTTTCTTACCGCCGAAGTTTGCTGTAAATTTAGCGTACAATCCTGGCTCATACTTATCAAGCTTTTCAACAAGCTTGAAGAGAATCCACATATCCTCTCTTGAATCGAATCTTGGTGAAACAACCCTATTTCTCCACTGAATCTGCCTTCCAGAATTCGTTACAAATCCCTCTCCCTCAAACTCTGTACAAGCTGGTAATACAATTATTCCATCCTTTCTATCTGGTAAAGCTGCTGCAGTCTCAACAAAAGGATCAACAACAACCAAAAGCTCAACCGATTCAAAGGCCTCTTTTACAAGTTTTATATCACCTATCGAAGCAGTTGAATGTCCCCACCAGAATATAACTTTTACTGGAGATCTCTGTTCAAGTTTCCAACCGTATTTCTCAGCTGTGGCACCAACAGCAAATCTCGACATTGTAAATCCTTTCTTGGTCATCATTCCCTCATCAAATCTTCCCTTTAACCATTCATAATCTACATTCCATACCTTGCACCAATGCTTCCATGCAGCTTCGCTCAATCCGTAGTATGCTGGTAGTGAATGACTCAAAACACACATGTCAGTTGCACCTTGAACATTATCATGCCCTCTGAAAGCGTTTACTCCTCCACCCGATTTACCAGCGTTACCTAGCAACAGCTGGAGAATTGCAAAACTCCTAATGTTTTGAGAACCGTATGGATGCTGAGTTGCACCCATAGCATACTGCAAAGTTGCTGGCTTGTTGTGAGCTAAGAGATATGCAGCTTTTCTTATCTTCTCAGCAGGAACACCAGTTATCTTTTCAACGTTCTCTGGGGAGTAATCATCCTTCATTACCTCTTGCTTGAAATATTCAAATCCGTAAGTTCTCTGCTTTATAAATTCTTCATCATACCATCCATTCTTAATTATCTCATGGCATATTCCATAAACCAACGCTATATCAGTTCCAGGCCTAAATTGAAGATGTAAATCACTTACAGCAGCAGTTCTGCTGAATCTGGGATCACAGCAGATTAAGATTGCACCTCTCTTCTTAGCTTCGTAGATATGATAGAAACTGCTTGGATGTGCTTCTGCTGGATTTGAAAAGAATATTATGCACTTAGCATTTCTAATGTCGTTGAAGTTGTTTGTCATTGCACCGTAACCCCAAGTGTTACCTAATCCAGCGACTGTTGTGGAGTGGCATATTCTTGCTTGGTGATCTATGTTGTTCGAACCCCAGAAAGCCATAAACTTCCTCTGCAAATAAGCCATCTCAGTGCTAACTTTAGCTGAACCAGCAAAGAATACAGCATCTGGCCCATACTTCTGTCTTACTTCATGCAACTTCTTAGCTATAATCTCCAGAGCTTCATCCCAACTTATCTTTTCCCACTTCCCATTTCTCTTTATCATTGGATACTTCAATCTCTTTGGAGAATGGACAAAATAGTTGGCTGATGCACCTTTACAGCATAATTTACCTCTGTTTATAGGATTGTTTATCCAAGGCTCAATCCAGAGCCATTGATCATCCTTTACAACTGCAATAATTCCACATCCAACTGCACATCCAGTGCAAATCGTTTTAACTAGCTTGTAACCTTCTTCCTGCTCTTTTTTTTGAACATCCTCAGCTTTTCTGACTATGTCACCTCTAGCATATTTAAACAGTCCACAAGCAACAGCCAAGCTGATTGCTGAAGTTTTTAAGAAGTCTCTTCTTGTCAGTTTCAGCTTCATTTAGACACCCCCTACAAGAAAAACTTTAGAGCTATAAAAATAAAAAATTTTCGATATTTAAATATGCACAAATGGAAATATTTTGAAAGCGAAAGCAATTTAACTTAGGGATTATAAGCCAAGAGTATGATCGTAATCTGCAAAAAACTTGGGATTGACTTTGATGGAAATGTTGTTGATAGCTGTGAAGAAGATTTTGACATTGAAGGATACACAATTTTCACATGCCCAGCTTTATATCACAAGGTAAGAGATAAGGTTGAGAATTACAAAGTTTTGGATTTGAGAGTTCTGAAAGCTTTTAGGAATCCAAATGAAGTTGCAAAGGCCATATTAACATCTGAGAGCATTTATAATGAATTGGAGTTTGAAACGGTTGATGTTGGAAACTCCGTAGTCTATGTTGGAGACAACTTAGAGCTTATAAGGGAATTATCTTTACATTGTGATCTTACAGTAATAACGCAGAATGAAGATACAATTGAAAATCTTTATCCTTACGAGATTAGGGTGATAAGGGGTAGAGTTAAAGATATAAAAGGATCGATGGGGAATTTTAAGGTTTACGTTGAAGGTTACGATGTTGTTAGGGGTGAAGATGTTGATGTTGTTGAATCTGGACAGGTAATATATCCAAATTTTGATAAGTGTGTTGAGGGTATATATAACGATGAATTTTTTGGAGCTTTCAAGGTTCTTTCGAATTTAGGAGGGTTTATGAAGTTGATTGCAGTCAAAATCGATCCAGAAATTTGTGGTGCAACGAAGAGCGGTATAATTGGATGCACATTCTGTTTAGAATGTCCAAATTCTGCTGTGAAGATGGAAAACGGTAAAATTGAAGTAGATTTGATATCATGTAAGGCATGCGGATTCTGTTCATCCATATGCTTCACATCAGCTATGAAGAACAAAGTTCTTTCACACGATAAACTTGTAGAGAAGATTGAAAGGGTTTCAGAGGTTACAAAGTTGGATACAATTGCATTTGTCTGTGAGAGTACTTTGGGAAAACTTTACAGATTTAAGAATTTGCCAGATGTTGCAATCATACCAGTCCCTTGCTTAAATCATTTAAACGAAGTTCACTATCTCTATGCAGTTTTGAAGGGATTCAAGGTTTTGGCAGTTCCTTGCAATAACTTCAAAACGGACTGCTTTAATATAGCTGTAAAGACTTTGAAAGCATTTGGATTTGATTGCCTTAAAATTGCAAGATGGGAGAATTTTGAAGAGGTTTTTGATGAGCTGAAGAATGCTAAAGTTCCTAAGGTTAAGTTCGAGCTTAGAGGAAGGAATAAGAGGGAAATGTGGCTAAGCTTAGTTGAATCTTTAATGGTTTACGAATTAAAGGAAAGAATTTTTGAATCAGAACACTTCGGAAAGATAAAGGTAAATGAAAACTGCACACTCTGCAAAGCTTGCATGAACTTCTGTCCGATGGAAGCGATTAAGAGGAATGGAGGTAAAATACTTTTCAATCATGCTCTCTGCATAGCCTGTGAGATGTGTGCAAAAGCTTGTCCAGAAAAAGCTATAACTGTTGAAAAAATTTTAGATTTTGGAGATTTGCATGAAAAACTTGTATTCGAGGATGAGATGATAAGATGTCCAAAGTGCGGTAAAACTCACATGTCTAGGAAGGCTTATGAGAAGATGAAGAAGTTAACTGGAATGGAAAAATCTTTACTCTTTTGCAATGAATGCAGACCCAAGATAATTCTAGAAGGGGTTTACGAAGAGATAGTTAGAGAAATGAGGAAGAGGTTGGGTGAGTGATATGGAGTTTGAGGATGTTGTAAGAGGTAGGATGGGGATGTATTCTTTCTTTTCATCAGTATTCATAGATGTTCCTCCAAAGGAATTGCTTAAGGATTTATACGAAGAAAATGTGAAGTTTCCGAAGTTTGAAGGAGTAGATACAATAATAAATTATCCGAAAAAATTTAAATCGTTTGAAGATTTTGAGAGGGCTGTAAGGCAGGAGTATACAGCTGTTTTCATTGGACCTTTCAGCAATTACGTTTCACTTTATCAATCGGAATATGAAGGAGAAAATCCCTATGGAAAAGTTACTTTGAGGGTTAAGGAGATGTTCAGAAGGTTTGGATACGAATGTATTCACAGAGAGCCAGCAGATCACTTGGGAGTTTACATGGCTTTTATGGTTGAAAGCTGTAAGGAGCTTTTGAATGGGAAAATTGATGAACTTAAGAAGCAGAGAGAGGTTATGAGAGAGCTTGAGAAATGGATTTTTGATTTCTGCAATAATGTTGAAAATCATCGTGATGCAATGTTTTACAAGGGTATTGTAAAAATGTTAAGGGATTTTATAAAAATTGATAAAAATTTGATTGAGGAACTTATTTTATATGCAACCCGTAATAAGTGAATTCATGTTTTTTTCTTTCGTAATTTGCTCATCGCAACACGATATAGCAGGACAATAATTGAGAAGCTCAAGAATAGATGATCTAACAACACATTCAACCAATTCGTAAGTTCTAAGTAATTTCTTTCCAGCTGGAGTTAAAATAGTCCCTCCCTTTTTACCTCTTTTCATATTAACAACACTTTCACCCAAGTTTTCCTCAAGCTTTTTTATATAACTCCAGATGAACTTGTAAGACATGTTTAAAACTTCAGATGCCTTAGCAATCGAACCATATTGGTCTATCGCTTTAAGAATTGTATAACCACCCTTTCCAATCAAAAACTTATCATCCTCTTCTATCCAAACTTTGAACTTAATTTTCATTTAATGCATTTGGACACTTTAAACCTTAAATTTTACGATAATTGAGGGTATGCCGAACAATAGTTCTCACAAACATTAAAAATCTATGTAAATATCTCCACTTCCACATTTTTGTCGAACAGTATTATGTGTATATTATAAACTGTTTCATTAATTTCTTTACTAAGCATAACCTCGAACTAATTATTATGATCTCATGCAAAAGATGGAAATTAAGGGAAAGAGTTGAGTAGTGTTTAGCCCATAAAGAGTCCGATGAGATGGGGAGTTGTGAGCCACCAAACTCCCATATGAAGCTTTGCCATAAAGAGAGAAGCCCCTTTTAAAGGGGTAGTTCACTGTCAACAAATTTATATAGTCCGCTTCAAAGATTTTTTGAGATGATAGGCTGGAGCGAGCTAACATTGATAATTGTACTGGCAATAATTTTACTTGGACCAGATAAGCTTGCAGATTTGGCAAGGACATTGGGTAGGATATACGGTGAATATCAAAAAGCTAAGAGAAGGCTCGAATTGGAATTGATATATGGTTACGATATTCCCTCAAAGGAATTGCTTGAGGAAATAGCTCAAAAGAAGATTTCAGCTATAACAAAAGATTTTGTTGAGAATGTTGAGAAGTTCAAGAAGCTTTAAATACCTTTGAATTCGAATATTAGTATGATCGGCCCTATAGGACCAAACGAGCTACTTTTAATTTTGGTGATCGTCTTTATACTATTTGGAGCTAGCAAGTTGCCAGAGCTGGCAAGAAGCTTAGGTAGGGCAAAAGCTGAATTCAAAAAAGCTGAAAGAGAGGCTGAGCTTGAGCTTGTAGAATTTGAAAAGCAAATTAGAGAAGGGAAATATAAAAGGGAAAAGCTTGAAAAAATGGCAAAAGACTTAGGTGTAGAAACTGAAGGAAAGAGTGATGAAGAGTTAATGAAGGAGATAA
>CAZKQI010000020.1:8774-15047 GCA_964554855.1 uncultured archaeon
ATAAGAGAGAAATCGGAGCCATAACAAAAAATTTAAAAATTTTGATCTTTGCATGATTCCATGAAGATTCAAACTGAAGTTAGACAGCTTAAGGAAGGTGGATACATAGTTATAGACGATGAACCTTGCGAAATAGTAAACATTTCTATAAGTAAATCGGGTAAACATGGTGCTGCAAAAGCAAGGATTGAGGCAATAGGTTTGTTTGATGAGCAGAAGAGGAGTATAGTGCAACCTGTAACTGCAAAGGTTTATGTTCCAATAGTTGAGAGAAAAAGGGCACAGGTTTTGAGTGTTGTTGGAAACGTTGCACAACTCATGGATTTAGAAACTTACGAAACTTTCGAACTTCAAGTGAAGGGAAAGGTTGAGCCTGGGAAGGAGATAGTATACATTGAATCTCTTGGGAAAAGGAAGATTGTTGAAAGATAATGCACATAGACTCCTATTTTGCAATCTCAAATTCAAATTTAGATGATGCTGAATTCGTATTATTCGGTATTCCATACGATCAATCGCAATCTTTTATATCTGGATCGAGATTTGCTCCAAATGCTGTAAGGGTTGCAAGCTGGAATTTAGAGAGTCATTCTCCCTTCTTCGATTTTGATTTAGATTTTGCTAAGGTCTGTGATGCTGGAAATATCAATGTGGATGGTAATTTTCAAAATATTTTAATAAATGTTGAAAAATTTTTTCAAAATATTAAAGGTAAAATTCCAATCGGGATTGGTGGAGAACATACAATTAGTTATGCAATAGTCAGAAATTTGGAAGTGGATTGCTATCTCGTAATAGATGCCCATTTGGACTTAAGAGATGAATTTGACGGGAGTAAATTCAATCATGCTTGCACATGCAGAAGAATTTCCGATTTAGGTCTGGATATAATTTATTTGGGTGTGAGGAGTTATACGAGGGAAGAAATGGATTATGCAAAAGAGAAAGGATTTAAGATTTTCAATCCATTCAATGTAGATATCGAGAAAATTGGAGATTTATTAAGTCCTTATGATAAAATTTACTTTTCAATAGATTTTGACGGTTTTGATCCAGCTTATGCAACAGTTTCTACTCCAGAACCTTTCGGCCTGAATCCTTCAATAGTTTTAGAGATATTTGAAAATTTTGCAAATAAAATTGTAGGTATGGATATTTCTGAAATAGTTCCAGATATAAGTTATAAGACACCTATTTTAGGTGCTAGGATAATACAGGAATTCATAGCTTCGAAAAGTTTATCATCTACTCCAAAACTTTGAAGCATGGCTCATGAAAAAAGATCAGCAAGAATCTTAGCATTAATTCTTGCAGTAATAATGGTTGCCTCAGCTCTCGTTTACATTTTCAGAAGTCCATCTGTAAAGGAGGGAAGAGAAATAAAGTTTGATATGGGAAATGAATGGAATGACTGGATAAAATATCTACCGAATTCAACTGAATACGTAATTTATGCCAATCTTAGGGAGAAAAATGAAACTTTAAAAGTTTTCATTTACAATCAGACAATTGAAAATTTGAATCCCTATGTCTTCAGAGATTTCAGACCTACAAGTTTTGAAAAGATAATGATAATAGATTACTACAACTATCTGATAGATGTTAACAGGTCTAAGGTTTACTTCGCTTATCAAATGAAAGATAAATACAAGAACTTTACACTTAAAACGGGTATTTCGGCTGGAAGATTTTATACTGTTGTTGATGAAACTCATCCCGTAATTTTTGCACATCCAAAGTATGCCAAAGCCATAATAGACTCCATTCATGACTCAGAAAACTTCACGAGCAAGTACAACTATACATCAAGAATAGATGGAAAATTTAGCTATGTTTTCATAGTGGCTGGAGATTTAGCTAAAAGAACTTTAACAGACAATGGAACGCCAATTGCAGATTTCTATTTTGAAGGTTACAGAATGAATGGCTCTATTTACGAAAAGGTTGTTGGAATACATTTCCTGAAGTACTATTTCTTTGCCAATAAGACAGAAAATGTTACATATTATTATTACAAGAACTACGATGATTACTTCAGTATTGCAAGGATTGGCAGTTACAACTTATACAACTTGACAATAATTATGCCAGAGATTAGAACAGTTATCATAAAATTCGGTAACGAAACAAGTTAAATATTCGATACAAATTTATTTCAATGCTGGTAGATGGGGATACAACATTGTTGATTGAGGGTGAAGCCAAAGTTAGTATTAGGGGTAATGCCGAAGTCTTTGGATGTAGAGTTAAAAGATTGAATGTAGAGAAAGGTAAAATAATACCATTATACGTTAAAGAGGATTCCGAAGTTGAGATAGAGGGAAAATATATTGCTGTAAGAGGATCGACAATTCCAAAGAGTTGGAATGAACTTGTCAATATGATAGAAGATAAGGAATACAGAAAGATTCTTCTATTTGGAGAGACAGACTCCGGTAAGAGCTCACTTGCAACATATCTTGCAAACAGATTGGATGGAGGGAAGTGGATTGTTGATTTAGATATAGGACAGGCTGATGTAGTTCATCCGTGTGCAATGGGTTTTGGTTTTACAAAAGGAGGAATAACTTCAATTTCACAAGTAGAAATGGTTGATGGATTTTTTGTTGGCTGCATAAGTCCTACCGGAAGAGAGTCAAGATGTCTCAATGGAGTTGCGAGAATTTTTAGAAAACTTAGAGGAGTTGAAGATTACATCATAATAGATACGACTGGTTGGGTTAAGGGAAGGAAGGCAAGAGCTTACAAACTTGCAAAGATAGAGATAATTGATCCAGATTTGATAGTCTGTTTTGGAGATGCTCCCCACTACCTAAGCGATTTTGAGACATTTAGAGTTGATTCATTTGTATTGAAAAAGAGAAGCAGAGAAGTAAGAAGCGAGATTAGGAGTAAAATTTATGAAAGATGGCTTGAAGGAAGTGAAACGAGAAAGTTTAGAGTTGGAGATGTAAAGCTTGAAAATACAACTCTTTTTAAGGGAGAGAGAATAGAATTTCTGGAAGGAGTTTTAGATGCAAGAGTTCTATATGCTGAGAAGGGTTACGATTTCCTAAACGTTTGTGTTGAAGAGGAAGTTGATGTTGGATTGGAATTGATAAAAGCTCTCTTAGATGTTTACGATGTTAAAGATGTATGCATATTCTCAGTAGATCAGATCAGAAATTTGCTTATTGGATTGTACAATGAAAGATATTTAGGTTGCGGTTTGCTAAAGGATGTTGATGTTGATAATAAAATAATTGAGGTTGAAACACCCGTAAAAGATGAAGTTAGAAGTATAGTGTTTGGAGAGGTTAAGCTTGAAAATTATAGAGAAACAATAGTAAGAGTTCCCTAATCTGGAACATCTAAACCTATTGTCTTTCTGTATCTCATACCTGGAAATCTTATCTTGGAAAGTGCATAATATGCATTTTCCCTCGCCTCTTCAAGTGTTCTTCCCTCTCCAACAACAGTCAAGACTCTTCCCCCAGTAGTAACATAGCCATTCGGTTTAGCTATTCCATTGGCATATATTATGACAGATTTCATTGCTTCCTCAATACCCTCTATGGGCTGACTTGTATAATGATCTGAAGGATATCCCGGCTTTAATCCTTCCCTTCCCTTCAAAGCACCACTTACCGCACAAACTGCAACACAGTATTTTGAGCTAAATTTAACATCAACATCTTCAAGCTCTTCGTTTATAACAGCTAAAGATATTTCAGATATATCTGTTTTCAATCTTGGAAGTTTAGCCTGTGCACCAGGATCACAATCTCTTACATTTATTTCCAAAACTTTTGGAATAATTTCTCCATCCTCCTCAACAAGCATTATTACTGGATAAATTACTCCCTTAAATCTAAAATTCTCTATAACTGGTTCAACCACCATTTCCATTATTTTCCTCTCTATTTCCTCATTGAGCTTTGGATGTGGTGAAACTGCACCCATTCCACCAGTATTCAGATTTAAAAGCTTTCCTTCTCTGTAAAGCTTCTCAGCCTCAGCTTTCGTTATGAACTTCTTAAAAAATCCTATGTAAAACTCTCTCATTCCTTCTATATCCTTTGGATCAAAAGCTCTCTTATAATCTTTCGCATGCCCGAATGGTTTAACAGTCTTTCCATCACTTATAGCTGTAAATGCCACTTCAATTCCGTAAAGCCTTTCCTCAATAACGATTCTGTCACCAGCCCTTCCAAACCTCTTTTTGACCATTATCTCATCTATTGCAAAATAAGCTTCATCCAAGCTATCGCAAACAAAAACACCCTTTCCAGCAGCCAATCCATCCGCTTTAACAACTACCTTCTTTCCCTCTTCAAACATTTCCCTAGCAAACTCCTTAGCCTCATCAGGATTTTCAAAATTCTTATAGTAGGGAATTGGCACACCAATTCTCTTCAAAAAGTCTTTACACCAGCATTTACTCGCCTCAAGTATTGTATCTTCTTTTTTAGGTCCTACAGCTGGTATTCCCTCCTCCTCAAGCCTATCCACCAAACCCAAGCTCAAAGGCTCCTCCGGACCTATATAAACAAAATCAACCTCTTTCTTCCTTGCAAACTTCACTATTTCATCAATTGCCCTTATAGAAGGAACTTCTTCAACATGTTTACATTTAGGGAAAAATTCACTGCCAGCATTCCCTGGTGCCACAAAAATTTCTTTTACTCTTTCACTTCTCGAAAAAGCATGTGCTATAGCATTACCTCTACCACCTGCATCAACAACAAGAACCTTCATGGACTGAAAATTGTATAAAATTTAAAAAGTTTAACTCTTAGCTTCCTCCTTCAATTCATCCTTACCCTTCTTTACTTCCTCAAAGCTTGGAACTTCAGCTTTCTTATGCCTCTCAACAATTTCAACCTCCTCTATATCCAAATGCTTGAATATTCTTGCCAAAGCCGAAACCTTATTCAGAGGTGCATAAGGTATGAAGTGGAAATTTCTCGGTACCTCTACAATTGCCTTCTTACCATCCACTTTTGCTTTTACTTCCATTCCCGTATATATCATGAAAATGGATTCTATCTTTTTCTCAACATCCTCAACCTTTTCCTTTATCTCGTAATCGAATATCAGAGTTTTTCCAGCCAATGGATGATTGAAGTCAACTATAGCCCTTCTCCCAATTATCCTTTCAACAACTCCCACTCTATCCCCAACTTTAATTCTATCGCCTACTTTTGGCTTTTCTTTCAATCTGGCTATACTTATTACTTCTTTCTTCTCCGGATCGTATTCACCAAATGCCTTCTCTGGAGGAACCTTTACACTTCCTTTGTAGCCAACTTCCTTACCGATCAAATCCTCTTCAAAACCCCTTACAATATTTCCCTCTCCAACTATTACGTAAACATCTCCATATCTGTAATCCTCACTGTATATACCAAATTCCTTAGCAATTTTTTCGTCAGTTGTATCTATTACCGTTCCATCTTCAAGCTTTGCTGTATAAGATATCCTGACTATGTTACCCTTTTCAATTGGCATAAAATAAAGCTCTTCAGAGGTTATAAAAAACTTTCAAATTCTCTTCAGAGTATTTAGCAAAAAGTCTTCCCATCTTTTATGTTCGAGAAAATGATTGTTTGGATCTTTTGTAAGAGTATATACCCAGTAAAGCCCAAATATTCCGAATGTAACTAGTGATAGGACAAAATAGAGAATTGTACTTCTATCAGGTATGTTATTGTATCTAACGTAGTAGAAATCAGATAAAATTTCAGACAATGCGGAAAGATAATTGTTTTCTCTGACTTCATGCCTATAGAAATCTTTATTGAGAAAATGATATACATAGATCAATAGAATACTACCTACATACGGAATGAACTGAATTAAAGCCCATAGAACTGGATTTTTCTCATTCTCTTCAACATCAATCTCCATGCATATCAATTCAAGCTTTCCAACATCAAAACCTTTCTTTCTCAAAAATTCTTTAATAGCATTAAAAAGTAGCTTCTGTCTCTTAAAATGCTCATTTCTTCTCCATACCCACTTGTAAACTACATAGACGTTTATGATAAGGGCTATAATTATTATAACTAATAAATATAATTCAATCCCACTATATACATCCATCAAATAACAGTTAATCAAATAACGGTGATTGTAATATTCATGGCGCTCATAAAAATCCATTATGATTATCAACCAGAAAGTACTTCCTATTATAAGAAGTAATGGCAGAAATGGTAGCCATAATGGCATGATATAATCCGTATGATCTCTCCTTCTTATGTACTCTTCTATTTGATAAAGTTCAGACAT
>CAZKQI010000020.1:15147-18504 GCA_964554855.1 uncultured archaeon
ATCCCTCTCAAGTTCAACTATCTTTAGAGCATATCCCTTCTTACATTGTGCTGGAGGATCACCTACCACTGACTTAACAACTACACTTTCACCATCTCTCAATTCCAAAGGATTACAGAGGTTGTAAAAATCGCATTCCAAGTTATCACATCTCTTTTCAAACTTCAGTTTCGCTCCTTCAACAGCAATCTTCGAATCTATAAGTGCAATTATTGGGAGTTCTATAACTTCAACGGCAACAACACCCTCATCGTGCAATGGACAGTCATGAACATCACCATTTCTCAATCCAACAATCTTGTATTTTGAACCTTCTCTAAGCCTCAAACAGATGTTTTTTAGTCTACAGTTTTCGCATTCTTGCTTACCACCCAAGAAAATGAATTCAACTCCAACTTTAGCCCAATCCTTACCGCATAGAGTGATTATTTTGTTCGAATTCATACATAAAGTAATTCATATTGTATTTAAGAATTCTTCGGGTAACATTACTTCAATTCCTTCAATTTTTAGAAGAGCTACCGTAACACCTACACCCCTTTTAGTATTGCCTTTGAATTTCCCATCGTAAATTCTTTTTACTCCACATGATGGACTTAGATCCTTCAGAATTGCCTTTTCAATATTAAACATTCTAACAATTTTCAATACTTCCCTAGCACCACGAACAAAGTAATCTGTATAATCTATCCCACTTTTTGAAATAACTCTAGCTTTTCCTCTCAGTACATCAAACCCATCTCCATTAACTATTTCACAGCACTCTCTAGGTATAGGTAGTCCACCGAATATTTCGGGACAAATTGGTATTATGCAGAAACTCTTAAGTTTCTCTAAAAGTTCAAGATTTAAAGAATTTTTGCCATTATATCTGCAATTCAAACCAATTAAACAAGCACTGACAACTATCATATCATACAACTGAGTAGTGAAAGATTTAAACACTTTTCATTAAATAGGTGCGATGATGCTAAAGAGACCATTTGTATTCAGCGACCTCGTAAGAATTACATTAATAGGGGTTCTCGTTGGTATAATCGCTGGAGTTGGAGCAATAATATTCTATGCAACGCTTGAATTCTCAACTCAGCAACTACTGGGCTTTACAGGTTTTAAGTTACCAGATATTAACGGTAATTGGGTTCCACCCGATCCCCTAAAACTCATCTTTATTATGACGCTCGGAGGTTTAGTGTGTGGTACAATCGTTTACAAACTTGCACCTGAAGCAGAGGGACATGGAACAGATGAAGCTATAAAATCCTTTCATAGAAGGGAAGGAAAAGTTAGAGCAAGAATTCCCATAATTAAAACTATTGCATCAGCCATAACTATTGGTTCTGGAGGGAGTGCTGGAAGAGAAGGACCTACAGCACAAATATCTGCTGGATATGGATCAATAATTGCAGATATACTGAAGCTCACTCCAAGAGAGAGAAGATTGGCACTAGCGGTTGGGATAGGGGCAGGTATAGGGAGTATATTTAAAGCTCCCTTAGGTGGAGCAATTCTTTCGGCAGAAATCCTTTATAAAAGGGATTTTGAAACAGAAGCTCTGATTCCTTCACTCATAGCATCAATTGTTGGGTACATTCTCTTCTGCACTTGCTATGGATACGAACCAATTTTCCATTTTCCCGAAGTTAACATCTTTGCTCATCACATTCCCTTCTTCATGCTTGAAGGTTTAATATGTGGGCCCGTAGGACTGATATATGTAATGATGTTTTACGAAACCAGAAATTTCTTTTCAAAACTAAATTTACCTATCATTTTCAAACCTGCTCTAGGAGCTTTTTTAGCCAGCCTGATAGTAATAGCTGTTGCAAAATTATTCAATCCAATTGCAGGTTATGGAGCTTTGGGAATGGGATATGACTTTCTACAACTTGCTATGATTGGAAAGCTTTCATTGGAGGTTATGCTTGTATTGTGTCTACTAAAAATAATTACAACTTCACTTACAATAGGTTCTGGAGGTAGTGGTGGTGTTTTTGCACCAGGAATATTTATAGGAGGTATGGTGGGAGGAGCATTGGGACTTATTTTCCACCAAATTTTCCCAGAATTTGTAGAATTGGATGTTGTTCCAGCATTTGTTGCTATAGGTATGATATCTCTATTTGGTGGAATATCAAAAGCACCTATATCTGTTCTGATAATGGTTTGCGAAATGACAAAAAATTACAAGTTGTTATTTCCAGGAATGGCTGCTGTGGCAATATCATATATTATAACTGGAGATTACACGATATATCGAGAACAGGTTAATACGAGAATTGATAGTCCCGCACATAGATACGAAATGGCAATAGATCTGCTTGAAAACGTTTTTGTGAGAGATGCCATGTCAAGGAATGTTCTAACAGTTTCACCTGAAGATACAGTTGGTCATGTTTTGAGGTTGATTGAAAAGACGGGATATATGGGATTTCCAGTTTTAGATGATGAGAAGCTGGTTGGAATAATTACATTCGAAGATGTTGAAAAGGTTCCCATTGAAGAGAGAACGAAAGTTAAAGTTAAGGATGTTATGACGAGAAATGTAATCACTTTAACTCCAAAAGATGATTTAAGGAGAGCTTTGGAGGTAATGGTGATAAGAGGAATTGGAAGAGTACCAATAGTAGAAAATGGGAAACTTGTTGGAATAGTTACAAAAGGAGATATAATAAGAACTTATGCAAAAGTAAAGAGAAAGCTTGGTTTGATCTAACCGTATCCAATGAAAGTCTTTACCTTAGCCCTTTCACTCTTAACCCTCTCCTCAAACCTCTCGTAGAAGCTTAGCATCGACTCAGTAACACTTGGCTTTATCTTCTTCAAAGCTTCGATGAAATGCCTCATATGAACTTTCTCTGCATTTATTTCCTCTCTTAAAGCTAACATTACAGCCTCTCTACATATAGCTTCTATATCTGCACCGACATATCCTTCAGTCATATCAGCCAATTCCTCCAAATCGACATCACTTGCTAGAGGCATATTCCTTGTATGTATCCTAAATATGGCCAATCTGCTGTTTCTGTCAGGGGGTCTAACATAAACTAGTCTGTCAAATCTTCCAGGTCTTAGAAGTGCAGGATCTACTATATCTGGCCTGTTTGTTGCACCTATGACAACAACACCTTCAAGTTCTTCAAGACCATCCATCTCAGTCAAAAGCTGATTTACAACTCTTTCAACAGCCCTGTTCTCTTCAACTCCTCTCATTCCTGCAATTGCATCTATTTCATCAAAGAATATTATGCATGGTGCAACCTGTCTTGCTTTCTTGAAAATCTTTCTCACAGCTTTTTCACTCTCCCCTAACCACTTGCTCAAAAGTTCAGGCCCCTTAACGCTTATGAAGTTTGC
>CAZKQI010000021.1:0-18376 GCA_964554855.1 uncultured archaeon
AGTATCGGCAGAGTCGAGCTTATGTCTGGATCGAGCTTTAAGCCAGCAAGAGGCAGAAGACCAACTATAACGATAACGGAGAACACCGAAATGATAAGGGGCATGAAAGCAGTGTATTTCTTCCTAACTGCTCCACTGAACGTTACAGCCAACAGAACGATCATCGCAATTATCGAAGCTGTTGTCATCATTCCAGTCTCCTTTTCAGAAACTTTAACGATCTGATAGCCCAAAACTGGCGATCCTGTAACTTCTGTAGTTATTCCAGTAGGTCTGTATGTGAATTTTACAACCTTTTCTATCTGCTCTGCAAGTTCCATAGTTTTATCTGGATCTGTTACGGTTATAGTTACCATCATTAATGCGAGAGTCTTTTTGGGAACGAACTGACGTGCATATAACTCTGTCAAACGCTCAATCTGCGAATTATCGCTCGGCAAAACACCACCGTTTAACTCTGCGATTATCGAAGCTGGAGATGTTACGCTTCCAACACCTTCAAGATTCTTCAAGCTCTCTCCTAACTTAAGCATGTATTCATACGTTTCCCTGTTCACAACATTATCTCCCTTTATCATTATGTAAACTCCCTCAGCTCTTACCCCAAAGTCCTTTCGGTAAAGCTCAAGATTCTTGTAAACTGGATCTCCTATCGGAAAGTATCTCTCGTATTCAAGCGATGTGTATTCTATTTGAGAAGCGGAAATTAGAAAGATTATAACAACTAAAGCAGTGACGGAAACAACAAGTCCAGGTCTCTTTGCGATAAACCTCGAAAGCTTTTCAAGGAGGTCTTCGAACCTCACTTCCTACGCCTCCTCAGATAATATGCTATTGCTATGATGGCTATTATGGAAACAAAAGCGATAACACCGTATGGTGGTTTTGATGGAACAACTTCGATTACTGCTTTTGTTGGTTCGCTTATAGCCCATTCATCCTCCAAATCCTTGTATTTTACCTCCAGATTTAATCCGTATTTCTTAGGAGTTGCATCAGCATCTACGCTGAGCTTGAATTTTATCTCAGCTGTTTGTCCAGGCTCTAACGTTCCTATATATGCTGTATCATCACTTGAGCTGAAAGGATCTGTTATAGTTAACCTTGCAGTTGCCTCTTTAACTGTGAAGTTTCCAACGTTCTTGATAGTGAAAGAAACTATCCCTTCGCTTCCAGCTGCAATTTTCGGTGTTCCATAAATTTCGAACTTCATCTTCGGATTTACTTTTATTCCCACACTTTTTTGATCAGTATAAAAGTATTCGTCCATGCTTCTGTATTTCAGCTTAATCTCCGCCGGATAAGTTACTGGCTTAGCCTCATCCGAAGCTTGCACCTTAAATATAGCTTTATATTCTTTTCCAGCTTTGACGTTACCGAGATAGTATTCTGTGCTCAAAACGGAGAGAGGTGGGTTTGCTGTAAGATAAACGCTGACATCATTGAGATCTGTTGTCGGAATTAAAGTCACTACAACAACTCCCTTTGAATTTACAAAAACTTTGCTTTCGACAGATTTAACAATGAAATCTGGAGCCTTTTCAACGTAGATCCCGAATGGAACTGGATCACTCTCAACAATCTGACCGAACTCGTTCAGATACACTGCCTTAATCTTGAATGTATAGTTTCCTTCATCCTTAACATCCGTTTTGATGTAAAATATTGCCTTTGCAGTTTCACCCGGTTTAAGATCTCCAATGTAGTAAGATGGTTGAGCTGAAGGCATTGTAGAAGGTATAGTGGGTTGCATTGCAGAAGGTATAGAAATTCCAGAAGGCATAACTGGTGGCTGTTGTATTGATGGCATGGTTTGTGCTTGCGATAAACTTAAAGCAGAAGCTTTAAAGCCTGAAGGTGTTTCCAAAACAAGATAAGCGTTTTTGCCAGCTTTTTCACCTACATTCTTTACTTCAATTATAATTTTTCCTTTGCTCTTACCCATTATGTTCTCTACTGAGACTTTTACAACTTCAAGTTTCACCTCTTTTTCTTCGATGTATATCGGAATCGTTATGTCCTTACACTCTTCCTTGTATCTAAGCTTATATCTCTCCGTAAGAACCTCGTACTTATATGTGACCGTTTCATTCTTTCCTTGAACGGTTTTCTGAACCGGAAAGAGTTGAGGATAATATGTGTCAAGATAGAGAAGTTTGTCTATCCTGTCGTATCTTATTTTCAGCTTCAACTCGTATTTTCCAGCCTTTGCTTCATCTGAAACTTTAACAACAAATGCAAGGTTTACTGGTTGTAATGGTGGTAAAGCTGGAATTTTCTGTTCAGGTGTCTTTACTTCTATATATTCGTTCCCTACAAGCGTTAAGTTTACGTTATAAGCTGTAAAGAGCAAATCTTCTCTGCCAGAGAAGAAAGCAGCTTCTTCTCGGTCAATGTAATCTACCTTTTTCATTTCTGCTGGATTGTAAATTACTATGTTCAGTGCCTTGTAATCCCCTCTTGTCAAATGATTTGTTCCAACGATGTAGGCAGTTACGTTAGGTTTATCTTCGTACGTCAGAGCTGAAGCTGAAGAAAGAATTATTGGTAGCACTATGAATAACAATAACAACTTCTTCATGTCGTAGCGTATGCTACGAAATAGTATTTATACTTTTCTGAGTTACAATTCTACATGGTCATAGATGTTTTGAAGTCATTCGGTTTGAGTGAATATGAGGCAAAAGCTCTTTTGGCATTGTTATCAAGAGGAAGTCTGACAGCTAAAGATATTTCAAAATTTGCAAATATTCCAAGAACTTCTGTTTACGATGTTATGAACTCTTTAATTTCAAAAGGACTTGTAGAAGCTTTTGGTAAGCCTTTGAGATTCAAAGCGTTAAAATCGGAAGAAATAATAGCAATATTAAGTAAAAAAGTTGAAAGAAATATAGAGCTTTTAAAAAAGGAATTACCAAAGTTTGAGAGTGAAGAGGTTGAGGAGGTTAGAGTCTATAGAAATGAGATTGTAATTGAAAAAATGAAACTCTTAATCAATGATGCAAAAAAGCTTGTAATACTGATGACATATATACCTGAGTGGCTTGCTGAAATTGTAAATTATTCTAAGGCGGAAAAGATTGTAATATCATCCAATCCCCAAATAGTGGATGCAAGCGAAAGTTACTCCTTTGAAAAAGAATTTAAAGATATAGCTCACGGATTCATTATAGTGGATGATAGGTATGTTATGTTTATATTTCTCAATGATGAAAAATTGGGAATATTTAGCGATGGCTACAGTGTAATAAAATTCACAAAAATGATAATAGATTCATTGATAGAGGTGATAAAGTGATTGCTAAAGAAAGAATATTCAAAATAGGTGAAAAAGTTGTGAAATGCAGTCCCAAGGATTTGGATTATCTCTTAAAGGGGATGAAAGTTGTGGAGAATATAGAAGGAAGAATAGAGGAATTAAATATTGATGAAATTCCAATTGAAAAGGTTGAATGTAATGAGAAATGGAATGTTGAAGAAATTGAGAAATATTTGAGTTTAATAGATCTCAAAGATCCGACTAAAGCTCATCATATTGCAGTAATAGTTGGTAAGGAGGGAATGATTGCAAGAGCTGTTGATATAAGTAGATACAATGCAATTCTGAAAGTTGTAGGAATGTGTTCAAAAAATTTCAGTAAAGTACTTCTTCTCACCTCTTCACGTGTAACATTTGATATAGCCTATCTATGCTGTAGAGCAAAAATTCCCGTAGTTGTTACAAAGAAAGCTGTTACCGATCTGGCTATTGATGTTTGTAAAAGAGCAGATATTACACTTGTATCATTTGGTAATAAAATTTTGGTAGGTGATGCTGTTGAATGTAGCTATTCTGGCTGGAGGAAGGGGTAGTAGGATTGGAGTGGATAAGGGTTTTATTGAACTAAAAGGAAAGAAATTTGCCGAAATAATTATCGAAAAATTTAGAGATTGCAATCTTGTTTTTGTATGTAGAGATGATGAACAAGCTAGGAGATATGAAGAAGAATTTTATTGTAAAGTTATAAAGGATAAAATCAAAGATTATGGACCTTTAGCAGGAATTCTATCTGCTTTAGAATACTTTCGAGATTACACACTAATTTTGGCAGTTGATATGCCATTTGTTAAGAGAAATTTAGCAGAGTTCATATATGAAAAGGCGAAAGGTTACGATGCCCTCATCCCAACATGGAACGACGGCAAGAAAGAACCACTTTTAGCATGCTATTCATTGAATGCTATTCCAGAGATTAGAAGATGTATAAGAAAGGGTATTAGAAAGGTTATAAAGCCACTCGAAAATTTGAGAACTTTATTTTATCCTATTGAATTACTCAAATTTTATGACGAAAAGCTTATCTCTTTTATAAATGTAAATACTCCTAAGGATTTGGAGATGATAAGATGCTTGTCGATAGATTTGGAAGACCCATAAAACATCTTAGAATTTCCGTAACTTCGAAGTGCAACATGAACTGTATCTATTGTCATAATGAGGGAGTTTTTGATGCTGGCGATGATATGGAAATTGAAGATATCATCAGAATTTGCAATTCTTTTTACAATTTAGGTGTAAAGAAGGTAAAGATAACTGGTGGTGAACCACTGATAAGACATGATATAGTTGAAATTGTTAAGGAGATGCCAAAATTTGATGAAATTTCTATGGTTACAAATGGATACTACCTATCTAAATACGCTTACGAGCTTAAGGAGGTTGGATTGGATAGGGTTAATGTAAGCTTGGATACACTCAATCCAGAAAAATATAAGTTTATAACTGGAGTTAGAGGGCTTGATAGGGTTTTGGAGGGAATTGAGTATGCTTACAATGCAGGTCTTTTGCCAATAAAACTTAATATGGTTGTAATGAAGGATGTAAATGAGAAAGAAATTGATGATTTACTTGAATATTCTTCAAAATTTAACAGACATGGCATAAATGTCATACTACAGCTTATAGAGATTGTTGGAAACAATCGCTATTATATTTCTTTGGAAGATGTGGAAGATAGGATAAAAAAGTTTGCTAAAGTTTCTATAATTAGGAATTTACATGCTAGGAGACAATACATATTTGAAAATAAGGCTGTTGAGTTTGTAAGACCATTCCATAAAGAGTTTTGCATGCACTGCACAAGAATTAGAGTAACCTCGGATGGTAAAATAAAGCCATGTCTTTTGAGAGATACTACAATAGATGTAAGAGGACTTGAAGGAAAGGATCTTTATAAAGCCATAATGAAAGCAGTTAATTTGAGAGAACCTTATATGAAGGATTGAGGGCATTTACAAATCAATGTTTGTCATAGTAAATGATGTAACCCTTACGATTAAATATACTTCTGATAACATTGAAACATGAGGTTTAGAGAATTTGCAGAGTTCTGTGCAGTTCTTGAAAAGGTATCTTCAACTCTTGAAATGACTGGAAGAGTTGCTTCTTTTTTGAAAAAGATTGAAGAAGATGACCTTTACAATGTAGTTCACTTTCTAATGGGAAAAATTTTCCCGCCATGGGATGAGAGAGAGCTTGGTGTAGGTATTGGATTGGTATGCAAAGCATTGGAGAACGTTACTGGTGTTAGAAAGGAAAGAATTGAAGCTATGATTAAAGATTACGGAGATTTGGGTCTTGTTGCTGAAAGATTGTTAAAGGGTAGAGGTATGAGGAGTCTTTTTGCTGAAGAACTAACTATAAAGAAGATTAGGGAAATATTTGATGAAATTGCAAGTTTAACTGGAGAAGGAAGCCAGAAGAGAAAGATTTTGCTTTTAACTGGGTTGTACGGATCGGCATCATCTATAGAGGCAAGGTATCTAACAAGATTGATACTTGGAGAGATGCGTCTGGGAGTTGGGGAGGGTATAATTAGGGATGCAATTGCTAGAGCTTGGGGGATTGATGTGGATCTTGTTGAGAGAGCTTATATGATAGTAAACGATTTGGGAAAAGTAGCAATTATAGCTAAAAGGGAAGGAAAAGAGGGATTGAAAAATGTGAAAATTCAGCTTCACATTCCAGTTAAGATGATGCTTGCACAAGTTGCTGAGAGTATTGAAGAAGCTTTGAGAGAGATGAAAGTTATTGCGGTTGAATGGAAATACGATGGAAGTAGAGTGCAAGTTCATTACGGTAATGGAAAGGTTACAATATATTCAAGAAGGTTGGAAAATGTGACGAAAGCTTTGCCAGAGATAGTTGAAGAGATTAAGAGGTGTGTAAGGGATGGTGTTATACTCGATGGAGAGGTTATAGCTGTCAAAGATGGAAAGCCAATGCCATTCCAAGAAGTCCTGAGAAGATTTAGGAGGAAGCATGAAGTAACTAAAGCAATGGAGGAAATACCTCTAGAGGTTTACTTCTTCGATGTACTCTACAAAAATGGAGAGGTAATTGATTTGCCATTGAAAGAAAGAAGGAAAATTCTCGAATCAGTTATTAAGGAATCCAATATTGTAAAAATTGCGAAACAGATTTTAACTGACAAAAAGGAGGAAGTAGAGAGAATTTTCAAGGAAGCTTTAGAGAAAGGTCATGAGGGTGCCATGCTAAAAAATCCAAATTCACCTTATATTCCGGGTAAGAGAGGTAGGCACTGGTTAAAACTCAAGGAAGTTATGGAAACATTGGATTTGGTTGTTGTTGGTGGGGAGTGGGGAGAGGGAAGGAGAAGTCATTTGATAAGTTCTTTCGAATTGGCTTGTTTAGATTCGGGAACTGGAAAACTCTTGAGAATTGGACAAGTTGGAACTGGTTTTACAGATGAAGATCTTGAAGAGATAACAGGCTTGCTTAAACCTTTAATAATTAAGGAAGAGGGTAAAAAGGTTTACTTCAAACCAAAAATAGTTTTCGAAGTAGCTTATCAAGAAATACAGAAAAGTCCGAAGTATGAGAGCGGTTTTGCTTTAAGATTTCCGAGATTTGTTAGGATTAGATACGATAAGGGAATTGATGATGCAGATACGATAGATAGAGTTAAGGAGTTGTACGAGAAGCAGTTTGCTTAATCTTTGAATACATCAAACAATGCAATTCTTTCTTTTATCAATAGAGGAAGTTTTTCAATTCCTACAACTTCTAACTCTTTTTCATTTATACCGTAAAGCCTCTTAACATTTTCAATTTTGTTTTCATCAACTTTTATCACTTCACTCTCCTTAAATATTTCTTTAAGTTTTTCTTCACAAGATTTGTTCAGGACGACTAAAATTACCTCTCTTCTACCTTCCTTAACACCGACTTTAATTGCATCCTTTATCTGTCTTGTAGCGGAAAAGTAGAGAAGGATTTCGAGGGGTAAAGTTTTGGCAATATTTCTTCCTTCATTCCAAGATTTAATAGCTTTTTTAACTGCAAATTTAACAACATCTAAATCTATAACATAGTTTGCATCAATAACTGCAATGCATTCACCAAATTCTTCAAGAAATCTATCAATTGATTTTACTTCAAGTATTCCCTGCTTTATCATATAACTCTCATTATCGACTCAAGCTTTATGCCCTTTTCAGTTATATCGTATCTAAATATATTTCTTGGAATCATACATCTCCTAAGCTTTATTATCTTGAGAACTCTCTGTATCTCGTTCTCTTTTTCACGAATATCAAGTTCAAATATCCCATCAGCTATTGATTTCAAGGTAT
The DNA here is from genome assembly GCA_964554855.1 of uncultured archaeon. Classification (GTDB taxonomy): domain Archaea; phylum Halobacteriota; class Archaeoglobi; order Archaeoglobales; family Archaeoglobaceae; genus Archaeoglobus_B. The sequence continues at coordinate 7,636 of CAZKQI010000021.1, forward strand.
TTTCAAGCTTGCTACTACTCGCCCCTTCAGCCAAAACAATCATTGCTACTGCATTATCCTCCTTAACTTTCCTCGATATCTCCTCTATAAATGCTATCGCCTCATCTTCCGAATAATTTCTAACTATCTTGTTTATATCGTTTATTACAATCCTGTCAAACCTATTCTTGCTCAGAACAATTTTCAATCCTCTAAGCGGATCATATGTATATATCTTCGATTCACCTATTGTTTTGGAGACAAAACTTATTACATTGAATCTATCTTTATCAAGAGAAATATTTGAATGATATATCTTCATATGCTCCAGAAGATTATCAACTGTTTCATCAGTAATTACATACAGAATCTTTTCTCCATTCTTTAAACCTTCAACGGCAAAATGAAATGTTAATATTTCCGCACCAGCACCCGGCTTTTCAACAATTAGAACTAAGCTACCTGAAGGTATACCCCCATTCAAGCTCGAATCTAGTGCTATTATACCAGTTGAATACTTCTTCATCAATCAAATTGAGTATTGAAAAGATATAAAACGTTTGTTCAAATCGATGTTATGAAGCTCAAATTTGATGAAAAAGGGTTAATACCTGTAGTTGTCCAAGATATGAATACCAGGGAAGTTTTAATGTTAGCCTATGCAAATGAAGATGCAATAAGAAAAACGATTGAGACTGGATATGCTCATTATTGGAGCAGAAGTAGAAACAAGTTGTGGATGAAGGGTGAAACTTCTGGAAACTTTCAGAGAATTGTTGAAATAAGGGTTGATTGCGATAACGATGCACTATTATATCTTGTTGAGCAGAAAGGTGTTGCTTGTCATACTGGTAATTACAGCTGTTTTTACAGAAAACTTGAACTCGAATAGTTTTTATATTTTTAAGGAGTACATAACGTATGAATTACTATGATCCCTTTGGCTTCTTCGCATCGATGATATGGTGGCTACTACTTTTCTGGTTACTTGTTGGCCCTCAATTGCAGTACAGAAGATTGATGATGATGAGGCAAAGTATAATGAGAAGACTTGGAGAGAGAAGAGGAAGTAATATCATAACAATGATACATAGACAGGAAAGTATAGGATTATTTGGCATTCCCTTTTATAGATTCATAAGCATAGAAGATTCTGAACAGGTTTTAAGGGCTATAAGGATGACTCCAAAGGATCAACCAATAGATTTAATAATACACACACCTGGTGGCTTAGTTTTAGCAGCTACACAGATTGCAAAAGCTTTAAAGGATCATCCTGCAAAGACTACCGTTATAATTCCTCATTATGCCATGAGCGGTGGAACATTAATAGCTTTGGCAGCAGATGAAATAATAATGGATCCAAATGCTGTTTTGGGTCCAATTGATCCACAACTTATGAACTATCCAGCACCTTCAATAATAAATGCTGTAAAGAAGAAAGATCCTAAAGATGTTGACGATCAAACACTAATATTGGCTGATATTGCTGAGAAAGCTATAAATCAGGTTAGACAATTCGTCTACGATCTGTTGAAGGATAAAATGGGAGATGAGAAGGCTGAGGAAGTTGCAAAAGTACTTACCGAAGGTAGATGGACACACGACTACCCCATAACTGTCGAAGTTGCAAGAGAATTGGGGCTAAATGTTTCTACAAATGTTCCTCCCGAAGTTTATGAGTTAATGGAACTTTATCCACAGCCGATAATGCAAAGACCAAGTGTAGAATTTGTGCCAAGAAGAGAAGTCAAACCTTCAATTTTGAAATGACTTCTTTCAATTTTTTGTAACTGGGAATTCCAACAATTACGTACCTTTCATTAATAACAATGCTCTTATATCATACTTCAGAGCCTCCTTTAAACCCTCATCGGTATTAACGCCGAATTAAAACATCTTTGTACTCTTCTTCAAGCTTTGAGATCATGTTGGAGATGTGAAAAGCTTAACGACAATCATTATTAGTACTTTAAAGTTTTCCTCTATAATACCTTGTTGCTGGACAGCCTTGGCATCTTTTCCTTTTGTATCTTTCACAATTTCCGCAATGAACACTGCATGGAGCAATTTCATCCTTCTTGTCTGCTACAACCTTCAAATCTATAAAAGGATTGTAGTAAATATCTGCAATGGGATAGAGCTCAAACTTTCTAACTCCCTTCTGTGCCCTCAGAGAACAACTCTCTAAGCTTATACTTTCAAGTGTGTTATAATCTTCAGCCCATATCAAAGCAAATAGATTGTATTTACCAGTTGTAATGAAGAACTTTATTATACGGGGGCAACTTTCAAATCTATTTAAAAGTTCTCTTAAAGCTTCACCACTCTCAAGCTCCATAGCTATTAGAGCTATTTTAACTTCAAGCTTTTCAACATTTACAAGTGCCTTTACATTGATTAGCTTGTTTTTTATGAGCTTATCAACTCTTTTCTTAGCTCCCATGCTCGTCAAACCAACTCTTCTAGCTATTTTAGTAATTGTAGTTCTACCATCTCTTTGCAGTTCTTCGATAATTATCCTATCCTTCTCATCAATCATAACAATTTTAAAAACAACTTATTTGTTTAAATTTTAAATCCAAGTTAGTTTAAATTTTAAACAAAAGAGATTTATATCGTTTAATATCCTCAATGTATCATAATAGGTGATATGAATGGATGTAACAATTGGAGCAATATTATTGACAGGTTTAATTGCGGGAATATTAGGTGGTCTCTTGGGAATAGGTGGTTGTGTAATAATGCTCCCTTCCTTAGTATTTATCTTCAAATATCCTCTACCTTTAGCAATAGGAACTACGATAACAGCGGTAATTCTTACTGCAACTTCAGGTGCAATTGGTCATATAAGATTGAGGAATGTAGATTACTCTACAGCTAAGGTTGTTGCAATAAGTGGAGCTTTTGGAGCTGTAGTAGGTTCAATAATATTTTTCTATGTAGTAAATCAGATATGGCTTTTGAACATCATATTGGGCTTTGCTTTCCTCTATGTCAGCATTAGAATGATATATGAGGGAATTTTCAAGAGAAAGATGGAAATGAAGGCTGGGGATAGAGTTCCAGGTTCTGGAAAAGCTAAAGCAACAATAGGCTTTTTCATAGGCATAATAACTGGTATAGTTGGTTTGGGTGGAGGATATGCTCTAGTTCCTTCTTTCATATACCTATTGAGCTCTCCAGTGAAGATTGCTGTTGGCACATCTCTAGCTTCATTCATAAGCATGGCTGTAGTAAGTGGTGCTTTCAAGCTTTATCAGGGCGTTGTAGATATAATAGCTGCAATATTCTTAGGTATAGGAACTATAATTGGTGCACAGATCGGTGCAAGATTGACAAAAATCGTTCCATCTTGGGCAATAAAAGCCATATTCGGCTTCGTCTTCCTCTATGTCTCTCTGAAGTTCATCTGGCAAGGATATGTAAGTTTAACTTAAGATTTGGCGAGCTTTAAACTTACTAAAAATCCGAAAAATAGGTTTGTATAGTAGGTTATCATCCTCCATATTGTAACTAGAATTCCCAAAGCTGTTGAAGGAACGAATGTTGAGTAGAGATATGCCATAGTTCCTTCAGCTATCCCACTACTTCCCGGAGTAAGAGGAATTAACGAAACTACAACTATTATGACTTGGGCTGTAATAGATAGGAGGTAGTAGGGTGGTAAATGCATTGCTAGAAGTATGAAGGAAGGTATGAGAAATCCCAAAATCCACATTGTTACAGTCAAAGAAATCATTAAGAATGCATTAGTTTTTGAATTTAGAACATCTATCATAGCCTTTCTGAAGTTCATAGCTTCCTTCAAAGTTTTTTCCTTCAATAATTCAATTTTTTCTTCAGATTTCGAAAATATTGCAAAAAAATTGAATGTATTTATTATCAATTTCTCAACTCTTGAAGGATTTTTTAAAAGTGTATAGAGGATAAAGATAAAGGCTAAGAGAGAAAGAGAAAATATTCCTCCAATTTTAAAACCCAATCCAACATAAAATTCCGCCAATATAACCAAAATTGGTAATGATATGGCAAAAAATATTGCATCTAACAACCTTTCTATTAGGACTACAGCAGAAGCAATACCGTAACTTCCACAAGCATCTTTAACCATTTTAACTCTTACAGGCTCTCCTCCGGCAGATGAAGGTGTTATTGCTGCAAAGAACATGCTTGAAAGTGTTGTTATCAAAGAGTAGTTATATTTTAAATTGCAACCTAAAGTTCTTGCTATGATTTTCAATCTTAAAGCCCAAAAAAGCCAAAAGGAAAATTGAAGGAAAAAAGAGATTAAGATGAATATTGGATCGAGAGAAGTTAAAATACTTAGGGAAACTTCAAAATTTGATATGTTGATTATGATGAGTAAAGAGACAATACTAATCGTTAATGCTATCAGAGCCTTCAGCAATTCTCTCATTTGACCACCTCATGTAATAGATCATTGCTAGGATCGAGTAGAGTGAATGGATCAAGAGACCTATTAACGGAGCTATGAAATAATACCACTTAAAATACTTAATAAATCTTTTCGATTTGATATGAATTGCTATGGATATTATCATTAGAATTGTCAAGTAAAATGCTAAAGATGGTAAATTGAGGATAACTGTGGGAAATAGCAAAACTAAAATTGACCAAGCTAGAACATCGTAAGGTTTAAAATCTACATATCTCAAAGCTTGGGCAACACCCTTAGCCCTTGCCCTTTGCCAACTCAAAATATCTCTAAGATTTTTAGGTAAACTTACAAAAACTCTTGCATCTGCTAAACCACATCTAATCTTTAAATTGTTTTTTAGCATAAGAAGGCTGAATCCATAATCCTCTGCTCTCATACTCGGAGGATACATTATTTTATTGTATATCCATGTCTTCTCAGCTTTGTTGTTTCCAGGAACATGTCTTTTATGTAAATTTGGTAAAATTATATGAATTGCATGATACCAAGCAAAAGCATGATCCACGAAATTCCCTTCAAGAATAGGTATCCCTCCAACTACATCGTATCTTTCCAAAGCTTTTACAATCTCTTCAACATATCTCTTATCGTAAACATTTTCGGAATCACCCCATATCACAACATCGTATCCTTCCTTCAAAGCTATCTTACATCCCTCTATCCTTGCAAATCCAGTTCCGCCCAACTTCTCCTGAATTTTAAATCTTGCACAATATTTTTTTGCAATATCTCTTGAATTGTCCTTTGAATTTCCATCTAAAACAAGAATATCGAAATTTTTGTAAGTTTGTTCACTCAAAGACTTTAAGCATTTTTCAAGTCCATTTGCATTATCCTTGTTCAGTATTATTACGAGGATTTTCATAGTATCTCAGCTAACTTCTTAGCTTTGATCCAAACAGCATCCATATTTAAATATTCCCAATTGCCAAATCTACCGAAGGGGATTATTCCTTTTTCAATCAGAAATTTTCTGACATCTTCAACCTTTTTGTATGTCTCATCGTACACTATGTACGCATACTTCCACTCCCACTTAAGTGCAACATCAACTTCAATATTGAAACCCATCCTATTTAATCCTTCAATAACTTCATCTATTTCAGCCTTTCCAGATACTTCCGCTATAACGTTAACTTTACCTTCTGGAGCCATGCTTGGGCTGTAGTTGTGAAGGAAGGCAACTCTATGAAATACTATATCCTCTTTAGGAACGTAAACCCAGTGAAAGTCTGGTAATTTTCCTTTACCACCAATCCCAACTACAGTCAATGGATTGTAGCTCAATTTTACATTAAAACCGAGCATTTTAGCTGTAACATCAATTGGTGCAGTCGAAATTACTTTATCACAGACATATTCATTCCTACCCTTAAGAACGAACTTCTCATCTTCCCTTTCAATCTTCTTTATCCTCTCTCCCGTAACAACTTTACATTTTTTAGCCATATTTCTTGCCAGCGTTTCTATACCTCCTTCAAGTGGATAGTAGAATCTAAGTTGATGCTTGTAACCTTCCGTAGGAATTCCCACACATGACCTAAGTATGTCCTCAATTGGGGGATTTGGAACTCTTTTTCCGACCCATTCCAGAGAAATCTTTCTCAAATCAGTCTTCCAGAGCTTTTCATTATAGGGTTTTAGATATTTTTCTGTTATAGCTTTGCCAAAAACATAATAAAACCATTCGAGCAAGTTTTTTGGTTTCTTTTTCCTCCTTATATAATTCATGAAAAAATCGTAAAGAATTTCGAATCTCTCCTCCTTCGGTAACATATAAATTCCGTTTTCAAATGGATACTTGATGAATCTATCTTTATAGAATATGAAAGTTCTCCTCCTATGTTCAACAACCCTTCCAACTATATTTACAAGTTCCTTCAAAGCATTTTCATCCTTTGAAAATAATATGTGCGAGCCACCAGTATCAAATGTATAGCCTTCTACATTTTCACTCTTTAAAAGTCCTCCAACCTTTTTTTCAGCTTCAATTACAATCGAATTCTTTAGATTGTAAGCCAAAGATAATCCAGCCAATCCACCACCTATTATACCTATCAAATTATCCCCTCCATTCTAAGTATTTTCTCTGCCCATCTAAGTTTCTTCAACTTCCTTCCTTTCGCTCTTTTGAAATCGAATCCAACAATTCTTATAGACTTGGCTTTAAAATATTTAGCAATCATAACAGCCCTATCTCCATCTGTAAAGCCAAAAAAGTTGTAAACTCTGTCAAAAGGTTCAACTTGAGTTGTTGCAACGAATCTTTCAAGCTTTGGAACTACTTCTCTTAAAATTTCCATGTTATCTCCATGAGCATGCAAAACAATTATGGTACCATTTTCTTCAAGCTTCTTTAAAATTCTCAAACCTTCTTCCCCATCTGTAACGTGAACATCTGGAATTATATCATAATTTAATATGCTCTTTCCAGCAGTAATTACAATATCTCCCTTCAAATTCCCACTGAAAAAAGGACCCAATACAACTACATCCTTTCCCTCTATGAATCTTAATGAATCAATTGGCAGTAGTTTTCCTTTTCCAAGCTCCGCTATTAGCTTAGTTGCAAGTCTATCCCTTTCAATATCTAAACCTAAATCGTGTGCAATTCTTGGATAAATATTCTTCAACCAATATTCAAGATCCATAGTACCATATACCCCTCCTTTCAATCATCGCTTCTCTTTGAATTTTAAGATAATCATCAAGTTTCTTAAATTTGGAAATGTAGACTCTGGCATATCCCTTCTCCAAAAGAATTGCATTGAGATCTTTACCGTTAACATAAACGTAAGCTAAAATCCTTCCATATTTATCTCTATACCCTGCTAATGGATCAATTTCTATTGTTACAGTTTTATTATCTAGAAATTTTTCAGTAAATTCCTTAGCTTTTAAGCCAAATTCTGCCAAAAGAGTTAAATTCGTTATATTATCGTATTCAAATGGCTTGTTTCTTTTAGGAACTATCTCAGGAGTATCAACACCAAGTAATCTAACCTTCTCAAATCTTCCATTCAAATCCACAATTATAGTATCTCCATCTACAACTTCAATTACCCTACATTCAAATCTTTCATTCTGAATGCATCCAATCAATATTATTGCTAAGACTAAAACAAGAAATCTCATGGATGTGTGTATACAGCTGTTAAAATATCGTCATAAGACTCAAGTCTGCAGAAGGCAAATCTCTCAAACTGAACAACATTGCCCAAATCCTTCAAAGCATTCTTTTCAGCAATTCCTTCCCTTCTTACTTCTCCTATAACCCTACAATTTATGCTATCCTCCAAAGAGAGCCAGTGAATTATTTTTCCTCTCTTCACATCACCTATCTCATAACCAGAGAATTCAAAAACTTTTTCCACTTTATCAACAAGCTTCAAATTGCAGAAATCTTTCAACCTTATCAAGTCACCTTCCTTCAATTTCTCAAAATCATCCCTTGTTATGAAAACCCTACTTTTACCCCTTAAAATTCTAAATTCACTTCTATTTGGATGAATTGGAATTTTTACATCTCTCTCCTCAACACCATCTATTTTTATCTCAACTGGATCCCAAACGAAAAAGTATCTGTTCGCAACTGGATCTATGATCTTTCTGTTTTCTGCATACAAATTCTTTACACTAATAGATACATCGTTTTCTCCAACACCCAATGAGAGAATGAAATTCCTTATTGCCTCAGGCTTAAATCCCCTCCTTCTAAATGCCCTTATGGTAGGTAAACGAGGATCATCCCATCCCTCATATTTTCCCCCCTCAATCTCTCTCTTTATTTCGCTTGTAGAAAGCTTACCAAATTCATGAATGCTAACCTTTCCCCAGTGCTTTGTAATCGGATACTCCCAGTTGAAATACTTGTATATGAATCTCTGTCTCAATTCCGAATCTCTCAAATCCTTACCCCTTATTATATGCGTAATGCCCAAGAGATAATCCTCTATAGCTGATTCGAAATCCAATGTAGGCCAAACACAAAATTTATCTCCAACAAGCGGATGTTCTTCATATATTATTCTAAAGGCAACCCAATCCCTTATAGCTGGATCTCTATGCTTCATGTCTGTCTTTATCCTTATTACTACTTCCCCTTCTTCAAACTCACCATTCAACATCTTCTCCCAAATCTCAAAAGAATCTTCAGCTTTTGTATTTCTGTGAGGACATTCAATCCCCATATCTCTGTATTTCTTAAACTCTTCTCTACCACAAAAGCATGGATAAGCTTTTTCCATTTCAAGAAGTTTTTTGCAATATTCGTAGTAAATTGGAATTCTCTTTGAAGCATATATAACTTCCTTAGGTTTTGCATTCAACCACTCACAATCTTCCAAATACCAATCGTAAGCTTCTAAAAGTGGCTTCTTCGTTCGAGGATCTGTATCGTCAAACCTTAAAATGAACTTTCCATTGTACATCTTGCAATATTCGTCATTGACTATTATACCCCTTGCAGAGCCTAAGGTTGGTGGACCATTGGGATTGGGTGCAAAACGCATTACAACCTTACCCCTCTCAGCATTTTCAAGTTTTGGCAATTTTATTTCTTTTTTCTCTTTCCTTAACTCAGTATTTGAATACTTATCTATAAGCTCCCTCTTCTTCTCATCATTAAGAGATTCAAACTCTGTAATACACTCCTTCACAATTTCTAAAACCTCTTTAGCTTTACTCCTTAACTCTGGCATTTCAGCCATTATCTTACCCATTACAGCTTTCTCATTTGGTTTTCCATATTTTAAAGCATTTAGAACTACGTATTTCATTACAATTTCCTTCACAGCTTGAAAAAGTATTCAAAGTTATAAAACTGTTACCCAGTCATTTTTCGAGTTTAATCCTCTTGATTCCGAGTTTATCAAAAACAGAGTCTGAGCTGATTATAGTTCCATTGCAGTGAACAGCATGGAATGCATCAAAAACTCCAACGTTGTAATCCCTGATGTAAATTGCAGCTTTTAGGAGCTTTTCGTCATCGATATTGCAGATTGCCATGACGCTTATAGTAATTTTGACTGGATCGAGGTTGTAACGTTTGGCAAGAAGCATCAGCTCTATGAATGTAATTTCTGAGGTTGTAATCTGACCTTTGTATTTGTTGAGGTTGGCTTTAGCCTTATCCTTCAGCCAATCTTTTGGCTTCAGCAAAGCGAGAAAGAAATCTGTATCAGCGTAGATCATTCTAGCTCCTTCATTGCCAGTCTTAGGATTTCCTTTTTAAGTTCTTCAATGGATTTATCTGGTAAAGATTTGCCAATCTCTTCGAGTTCTTTTAATGGGTCTTTAGGTTTTGGAATTACAATAATTCCGTCATCCATTTCAACAAGATAGACCTCGTTACCGAGCTTTTTCCTTATTTTCTTGGGAATGTATAACCTACCCTTTGAGTCTATCTTAGCTAACATTTTTCCACCAGAAATGTATAAGTGGGAACAATATTTTAATATTACCATTACAACTTTAGCTAATATATTCAATTATGAATTTGGAAGAAAGTATCGAAAAAATTTGGAAAGAAGATTTAAAACGTGAACTCTTTAAGAATTATAACTATCTTCTGTGGGATGAAGCAGGAATAGTCGCTTTAATGTTTTCATACTTAAGAAAATGCTTAGATGATTACGGAAGAAGAAGTCTAGTAGTGCCAGAATACAGACCTACCGTTCCCAGATACATTAAGTGTAAAATTCACAAACAGACTTTAGAGAAGTATAAAGGCAATGAAAGATGGAAAGTAGACTTATGTATTGTTAAATTTAGAGATGATCTAAGCAAGATCAAATTTAGCGAAAAGTGTAGTTTGTGGTGTATCGAACATAAACCAATTATTGCAATGGAATTTAAATACAAATCTCTTTCTACCTTAAAAGAGAGAAAAGGAGAACTTGAGAAGGATATCAACAAGCTGGAGACAATGATAAGGAATTGGAAAACAGAAATAGCTTATTTGTGTGTAATAACCGATATAACTGACAAAGAAAAGTATAACGAGCTTTTAAAATTGATAAAAAATATGATTAAATATAAAAAGGAAAAATTTAGAATCGCAGTAGGGTCATGGGAAAAGGACAATCAAAAATTCTGGAAAATCGAAATTTGCTAATATTTATCCGCTCTTCTTCGAAGTTACTTCAACCAACAACAGCCTTAACCATTATTGGCGGTGATTTTTCAGAAATTGCAAAACCCTTTTCATAGCCAATTCTTTCAAAGTATTCTTTTCCAATTCCTTCAATCCTCTTTAAAGCCTCTTTAGCTGGAATTTTTATCACGTTTACAATTGCTGGA